>CAYJGX010000079.1:0-2632 GCA_964369795.1 uncultured Spirochaetaceae bacterium | reverse complement strand
ATTCTGATAGTTTAGACATCTCTTCGTATGAAAAATTAATATTTCGCTCACGTGCATTAAATTGAGAAAATCCTGCATATACAGCATCGGCACCCGCATTTAATGCGATGAGTGCTGATTCTAGGTTTCCTGCTGGAGCTAAAAGTTCTGTAGAGAATTTCTTTGACATAATCTAATTATATCCTAAATTCGTTAAAATAAACATAGATTTATTTTATAATTAGGTTTATTATACTTATAGGAGATTCAAATTGAAAAGATTTCAAATCATAGCACTCATTTTTATTATTTTGTTTTTTATTAGTTGTGGCTTTAAGCCTTCAAAGAAGTTAGAAAAGATTCATTTTTTTGATATGACGGAGGAGATCATCCCCGAGGTTCAAAATCTATTAAATAATTTTTCTGCATTTGACTTTGATAATGCTGAATGGATACCTCATACGGGTTATTTTTATATGAATAAAAATGATTCCATGGTATTTAATCAAAACGAATGGGATTCCTCAACTCAATTAAAAACACCTACTGTTTTCTATTCGGGGCCCAATGGAAAAATCATTTTTGCAGAAGATGCCTATATGACGGTTATCAATGATGATGTTTTACTATATAGTTTTGATAACAAAACATGGTACTCTACAGATGGAGACCCAAAAGAATATGAAGCATTTTCACCTGTTGTTAATTTAAAATATAAACGAGATGAAAGTTCTATGGTTTTCGATTTTGATTGGGCTCTTCGTCGTGGGGATCGACCTAAAGTTCACCCTTTAGATGCTAGCAAGATGGAAATTTTTCCACTAAAAGATGGAATCATATTCAGCGATTCAGAAAATGAAAAGAACAATACTAACTTTTCAAATAAAATTATTTTTGCACCTAAAGGGACAGCTGTTACTATCAATATAGATTTTACATCAAATTTTTTAAATTTCTCAAAAACGGATGATAACACAGCGCTTTTTATTGCGACCGAGCCCATCCATTTTTACAAAAAAGGATTTTTACTCTCTCTTAGTTTTGATGGCAGTTATTGGCGAGATACAATCTTCTCTTATTCAATTAAAATGAGTAGTATTATGAAAGCTACAGGAAAGGATTCAATTTTAGTCGATCAAGATGCCAATATTCTTAATAAAAGCTTACTAAAAAGGCAACAAAAAAGAGATAACAATTGATTTTTTGCCAAATATAGAGTATTATATAAGTATCTTCAGGGTCGGGTGTAATTCCCAACCGGCGGTGACAGTCCGCGAGCGCAAGCTGATATGGTGCAATTCCATAACCGACAGTAAAGTCTGGATGAAAGAAGGTAAGAATTACATTTTAAATTCAAATACCCAGAAGTAAAATCTGGGTATTTTTTTTATTTTTAGGAGGAAAATATGAAAATTATAGAAGGAAATTTTAGTGGTCATGGTCTTAAATTTGGAATTGTTGCAAGTCGTTTCAATGAATTTATTACATCAAAATTAGTCAGTGGAGCAGAAGATGCATTTTTACGTCATGGAGTTAAAGGGGACGATATAGAGGTTGCTTGGGTTCCTGGTGCATACGAAATTCCACTTGTTGCACAAAAAATGGTCGAGTCAAAAAAATATGATGCAGTCTTGACTCTTGGTGCTGTCATAGAAGGCTCAACTTCTCATTACGATTATGTTTGTGCAGAAGTTTCAAAAGGGGTTGCTACAGTTTCATTAAAAGCATCTATTCCTGTTATTTTTGGCGTTTTAACCACTCATACAATTGAACAAGCTATTGAAAGAGCTGGAACAAAAGCGGGAAATAAAGGCTTTGAATGCGCGGTGGGTGCTATCGAGATGGCTAACCTAATGAAGCAACTATAAAAAGGAATTAAATTTGAGTTATCAATTTACAAACATCGACAAAATATGGATGAAACTCGCATTAGAAGTAGCATGGAATGGGGTAGGACATGTTAGCCCCAATCCTCATGTCGGCGCTGTTTTAGTTAAAGATGGGCAAGAAGTCTCTAGGGGAGCGCATCTAGTAAGAGGTGAAGCTCACGCGGAGGCAAATGCATTAAAAGATGTTTCATATGATAAACTCAAAGATTCCGCACTCTATGTCACTTTAGAACCTTGTTGTCATATGGGTAAAACGCCCCCTTGTACCGATCTTATTATTGAAAAAGGGATTAAGAAAGTATTTGTTGCCATGTTAGATCCTAATCCATTAGTAGCTGGAAAAGGTGTTACCACCTTAAGAAAGGCAGGTATCGAGGTTCATGTGGGACTTATGCAAAAAGAGGCAATAGAAAGGCTCCAGTTTTTTATTAAGAATATTACAAAAAAACGAAGCTTTCTGTTTTTAAAAGCAGCAGTTACCTTAGATGGAAAATTAGCAACATCAACAGGTCATTCAAAATGGATATCCAACGAAGAATGCAGAAAACAAGTCGATTATTATCGTTCTATTTGTTCGGGTATTTTATGTGGGGGCAATACGTTAAGAAACGATAACCCAAATTTAATTATTCGCTCCGATGTTTATATGGGGGCAGATAACCCACATCGCTTTTTTCTTTTAACTCACTTTAACGGAATAAACGAGGATTTTAATGTGATAAAGCGTGCCGAATTAGACCAAAAAACGGTTTTTATTGTTCCAT
>CAYJGX010000078.1:0-10365 GCA_964369795.1 uncultured Spirochaetaceae bacterium | reverse complement strand
ATCAATTCTTATGCTGATGTAATGCCACCTTTTAATATTCCCGTTTGGGCAGGCAACAATGATAATGAAAAAGTTTTTCAAGAAGAAGGCTTTGGAGTTATCATGAATATGGGCGTCTTAAAAGAGGTGACTGTTCGAGTTTGTGGTCGAAATTCATCACATAGACTTCAAGCATTAGTCGAAATTCATGGAAAATCTAAAATTTTAGATTTAGGAACATTGGATTTTGTTGGATGGAAAGACTTAACATGGACTAACCCAAATTATATTGTTGATGTTCAAGATCGAGATATCGATAATGAACCTTTATATCCAGGTGATTTCCCATATGCTAAATTCTTAGGATTTAGAATTATTAAAGATATTGACTATACTGGCGGAGACTTCGTATTTTACCTAGATTCTGTTAGTGCAATCTACGATGTAGCTAGACCAATTCAAGTTGGTGATACAATCAATGACGAAGAAATCTGGGGAATTGAACAAAATCTTCAAAAAGAAACAGAAAATGTCGAGTTCCTACAAATTGGTAAACGAAAAACATTAGAATATTTTGAAGAAAAACGAATTGATAGAAGTGCATCACAACCTAAGAAAACGACTGGTGCAGGAAATAATTCAGCAGGACAAGCTTCAGATTCGCCTTCTACTGGTGGTGAAACAGTAGTTGTTGAAGATAGTACAACTAATTCCAACTAGAATACATTTTTTACTTGACAGAGTGAAAAATATGTTGCAAAATCTAAATGATGAGTGATTATCTAGATCCAAACAATGAAGAGTTACTACGAGATTTTTTCGAAGAAGCTCAGCTACAAATAGATTTAATGGAACAGAATATCTTGGTCTTGGAGAATGATCCTTCCGACCAAGACTCTGTCGATGAATTGTTCAGAGCTGCTCACACCTTAAAAGGTGGGGCAGCTACTGTTCGTATGGACGAGTTAGCTGGCTTTACGCATCTAGTCGAAGATATACTAGATGAAGTTCGAAGAGGTTCGTTCCGATTAACACCGACCTCAATTGACATTATTTTAACAGCAATCGATGTTATTAAATTAATGCTAGAGGCAAGAACCGAAGGTCGTATTCTAGAAGATACGAACGATGTACAGCTTGTTAAAGAAAGTTTAAAAACACTAATAGTTCCAGAATCGGCCGCAACCGCTTCTTCAGAACCAGAATCTAAGATTCAAGAAGTTTCTGCTTCTGCCGAATCAAAGGCTTCTGTCTTAGACGATATTATGTCCGACTACGAATTTAATGAATTATTCGACAATTCGGGTCCAGATGAAAAAGTATATCGTGTTAAAGTCTACTTCGAAGAAGATACACTAATGAATACGGTTGGCGGGATTCAAGTTTTTTCAATATTAAAAAATATTGGAATCGTTTTAAAGACGACTCCAGACTTCGAAATCCTAAACGAAGATATTTATCATCCGCATGTCTTTTATTATTTGTCGACTCACGAAACTGTCGATACAATCAGTAAAAAAGTAACCATTTCCGATGTAACAACTGACAGTCAAATATTCGAATTAAATCGAAATATGATCGAAGAACTTGCCCATGATCCAGATATAGAGCATTTTCAAGACTATGCACCCATGCCATCATTGGCAGAAGAGGTTGCAGAAAGTTCTGACGTTTCGCCTTTATCTCAAAATGAAGTCGATTTACTACTTGCGTCTTCTGTATCTGCTCCTGTACAAGAAACTTTGCCACCAACGAGTAAATTTTCTACTCCTGCTGTAGTAAAAAAATCAAATAGCAAGAAAGATATTTCTTCCATTTTACGTGTTGACTCCAGAAAAATTGACCAACTTCTTAATATGGTCAGTGAATCGGTTATCAACAAATCGACAATTAATAAAGTCGCTGTCGATTTAGCAGCGCATTATACAAGTTACCAAAGTCTAATTGTTAACTTAGAAAATAATCTACGAAGTCTAATCGACTCAATCCCAGAAATTATTCGTCAAGCTTCAAGTGGGTTAACTACGCGCGAGATACTCGACCAATATCGAAAATTAGGAATTTCATATTTAGAAGAAACATCACAATTCGAAACAACTCTTAAAAAGACTGTTTTCGATATGCGAAATGTGGCACAAAAAATGTCTATCAATACTGCAAATATGCAAGAAGGTATTATGAAGATTCGGATGGTTCCTATTTCTAATATTTTCTCGAGATTTCCTCGGCTTGTACGTGATTTATCTCACTCTCTTTCTAAAAATGTAGATTTAAAGTTAGAAGGGGAAGATACAGAGTTAGATAAATCTGTAATAGAAGACTTGCTAGATCCACTTATTCACTGCGTGCGAAATAGTATCGATCATGGAATCGAAACCCCCGAAATAAGAAAACAAAACGGCAAAAATGAAACTGGAACGGTAACATTGCGTGCTTCGAACGAAGGAAGCATGATTCTAATCGAAATTACCGACGATGGAAAGGGTATTAACTCAGAGGCCGTTTACAATAAAGCTGTTGCTAAAGGGCTTATTTCAAAAGATGCTAAACTAAGCGAAACAGAAATTTTCGAATTGATTTATGCTCCAGGGTTTTCTACATCTTCAGAAATATCTAGTGTTTCTGGCAGAGGTGTAGGAATGGATGTCGTTAAGACTCAAATCGAAAAATTGAAAGGAAATATTGTTATCTCTTCTGCAAAGGGAGCAGGGACTAAAATATCAATTAGATTGCCGTTAACATTAGCCATTATCCGTGGTCTGTTAGTGCGAGTTGGAGAAGAATGCTATTCTATTCCTGTTTCTAGTGTCATAGATAGCCACAGAATTATGCCAGAAGATGTTAAAATATTAGATAATTACGAAATGTTTAATGTCAGAGACGAACTAATTTTCCTCTCTCGTTTATCGCGTATATTTAATATCGATGATACTTCAAAACAAGTTCATAAATATGTCGTTATCGTAGGGTCCGCAGAAAGAAAGATGGGCTTAGTCGTCGATCAACTCATTGGTGAAGAGGATGTTGTAATCAAACCGCTAAAAGATGATTTTTCTAATTCGTATGGTATTGCAGGTGCTACTATCTTAGGAGATGGAAAGGTCTCTTTAATTGTTGATGTCACACAGCTCCTAGATTACGGAGTAGGTAAAGTACAGGATATAAATCCACAAAATCAAGCTAGGATTGGGAAAAGCTAATGTCAGATAATCAAAATATATTTCAAGGGTCAGAATCCGCTTTTTTTTCAGAATCATCACTTTCTTTAGATAGAATAGAAAATATCGAATTTAATGATTTCAAAATGATTACATTTAGTCTTGGAGGTCGTGACTACGGGATTGACATTATGTATGTTAAAGAGATTTCTCGTGTCAATGAGTTTACCTATGTTCCTAATGCACCAAATTATGTAAGGGGTGTTTACAACCTTCGTGGAGAAATTATCTCGGTTATGGATTTGCGAACACTCTTTAATGTTAGCAAAATGACGGCAAAAGATGGAATGGATGATCTTATGGTCCTAAAAGGCGATGACTTTATGATTGGGGTCATTGTTGATTCGATTAGACGGGTTGTTGGGGTCAGCTCTTCAAAAATCCAACCACCTCACCCAATTTTTGAAGAAATTAATATATCATTTATGAAAGGGCTTGTGGAATCAGACAATAAGCTATTTATTATCCTCGATGTCGAGAAAATCTTAGGGTCAGGTAAAACCATAGAGACCATTCTCGAAGAAAAAACAGAGGAGCCAGAAGAGGCGAAACTTCTTTACCGCCCTGTATTGCCAGGAATGGGCTTGGTTAAAAACGAACAAATAGAAGTGGAAACTGTATCAGCGCAAGAGCTAGGAGTTTCCCAACCCACTAGCACAAGCAAAGCAGAAAAGGTAAGTCCTCAAGCCGATGCTGCAGCAGAAAATCCATCTGTTTTAGACAAAGGGAATAGAGTTCAATTGCTTGAAAAACTAACTTCTAATTTTCATTTTTATCAATCTAAAGTAAACAAAAAATGGTTTGATACAGAATTTCATAATGTTGCACATGAAGTAGAAATTAATGCAGAAACATTTATCTCTTCCTTTTTTTCTCGTTCTACCAACGAATTGTGGACAGAAGTAATGATTAGCGAATTGTTAACTCTATTGCCACAAGAAAAAGTTTCATCCTTTTACGCCATGAACGCTGGATGTTCAGAAGGTTACGAAACATATTCAATTACTGCAGCACTTAACGTTCATTTAAGAATTGCACTTATACGAGTGTGGGCAGCCGATACCGATTTAATTTCTATTTCTATGGCGCCTACGCTATCGTTTGAAGAAAGTGTGATCCCTATTTCCATGCAAGAATTTATTAGTGAAACACAAAATGGGAAAAAAATAAAGAAAAATATTTCAGAGCAAATATCCTTCGAATACCATGATGTTTTGCACGAGGACACATATCCCCCAATGGATTTAGTTGTTGCTCGGGATTTTCTTTCATTTATTGAACCCGATAACTTAGATGCTGCGATCGATAAACTTGTTTCAAAAATGAAAATTGGAGCACTTCTTATTATTGGAGATAACGAAGAAATTTCGCATCCTGAATTAAAAAGATTGGAAAATAATTTATTTTCATGTTATAATAAAGTGTAATAGATAGGAGACTAAAGAGTATGAGAGTAGAATATATAAATCCCTTCGTAGAAGCTGCATTTAAAATTCTAGAGGAAGTTCTTGCGGTAGAACCCGTTCGGAAAAAATTGTATCTAAAATCAACGTCTCAGCCCGTTTTAGGGGTTGCGGTCATTGTTGGGTTAGCAGGTGATGTAGAGGGACGTGTTCTTTTTGACATGTCTAGTGAAACAGCATTACAAATTGCATCTAGCATGAATGGTGAAAATCTTACCATTATGGATGAACTTGTTAAAGCAACAATAATGGAACTTGGTAATATGATTACGGCAAATGCGATTACTAAATTGCAAGAATTAGGTTATTCATTCGATTTAACTCCTCCAGCAATTTTTACTGGGAATAATATGGAAATTATGAATAGTGGGGTAGAGGCTCTTATCGTGCCTGTAGAATTACCTCAAGGGAAAATTGAAATTAACGTTGCGATACGCGAACGAATATAATAGGAACATCATATGAGTACAAAACCTTACAAAGTATTAATTGTAGACGATTCACTGTTTGTCAGTAAGCAAATTTCTCAGATTCTAACTCTTGAAGGATTTGAGGTTGTAGGAACGGCATCCGACGGAGAACAAGGTGTGGCTAAATATAAAGAGCTATATCCCAATGTGGATTTAGTCACGATGGACATCACCATGCCAAAAATGGATGGAGTCACGGCTCTTGAACAAATTCGTGAATTCGATTCTGAAGCAAGAGTTGTTATGATTTCGGCATTAGGAAAGCAAGATTTAGTTAAAAAATCCTTGTTGTTAGGTGCGAAAAATTATATTGTAAAGCCTTTAGATAGACTAAAGGTTATTGAACGCCTTAACATGGCTATGCAATAAGATTTACTATTTTTTAACTTAATAGAGTTCACTTAGTGGGCTCTATTTTAATTTTACGCGCTAGGTAAGCTTCATGTCAGAAATATTTGTTATAGGGCATAAAAACCCAGATACCGATTCAGTTTGTTCTGCAATGATGTATAGTCAATTTAAAAGCTATATAGATAAATCAAATAAATACATACCCCTTCGTTGTGGACATCTTAATAATCAAACTCAATATTTATTTAAAAACTTAGGTATTCGCCCCCCCGAAATCATTCGAGATCTTTATCCAAGAGTAAAAGAGATTATGATTCCAACCACTGCAGATCGGGCCGTCGATATCAATGCACCCATCGCACATGCAATGGATCTTATCAACGATTATAATATTTCAATTCTACCTGTCCTCGACAATGGAAAGCAAGTTGGGCTCATTAGTATTAATGAAATATATACTTTTTTCTTGCATAATCACATAATCGATCGACCTCGCTACGGATTTGATTTAGAGAATTTTGAATCGATCATTCCTGGCCACTTTTATAAAAAAGGCAAGAATAGGCACTTTACGGCACCTATCATGATTGGAGCTATGCCATATAAAGCAAGTTTAGATACATTTAGATCATTGGGAATTGAGAAACCTGTCTTAGTCATAGGGGAACGATATGATTTGCTTGCCTATGCAATTTCCCATCAGTTTCCAGCGGTCGTATTAACGGGTACAGGTGGAGATGAAAGTGTTGAATTGGTACTAGACGATTACGAAGGTTCAGTCTATATTTCTGAGCGTGATTCAGCAGAATCTACGCGTCTTTTGCAATTGAGTATTCCTGTTAAAGAAGTGATGCGAAATGATTTTCCAAAGCTAAAGGAAAATGATCTCTTTGATGAAGCAAAAGCCAAACTCATTGGCAGCGACTACCGTGGACTTCCTGTTTATAATTCTAATGGAGTCTACAAAGGGACAGTGACACGCCGTTGCTTCATAGATAAACCTAAGAAACAAATTATTTTAGTCGACCATAATGAAGCAAGACAGGGTGTTCTTGGGATCGAACAGGGACAAGTGATAGAAATTATTGATCATCATCGTCTTGATGCAAATAAGACTTCAGCTCCTATATATATGTCTGTTTCGCCTGTGGGAAGCACTTGCACCATCGTCTATCAACATTACAAACAATACAATGTACCACTAGACAAAAATGGAGCAAAATTGTTACTCGCTGGAATTTTGTCAGATACCATTTTGCTTAAATCACCAACTACCACGCAATTAGACCGCATAGCTTGCGAGGACTTATCTGAGATTTCAAATACGAGTATCAATGAATTTGGTGAAGAATTGTTTAAACAGACGACAGTTATTACAGAAGTAGATCCTAACAAACTCATTTCTTCCGACTTTAAAATCTATAAAGAATTTGGGTTTAAAATTGGAATTGGGCAAGTGGAAGTAGTCACTTTAGAGAATGTTGATGAAATAAAAAAATCTTTGCAAGAAGCGATTGAATTGTATCGATTGCATGCTCAGCTAGATTGGGTTATGTTGTTGATCACAGATGTAATGAGTGAAGAAAGCATACTAGTTTGTTCGCAGTTTGACGCAGCGGAAAAGCACTTGCTCTATCTACAACGAGGAAAAGGAGTCTATTTTCTTCCAGGTATCCTTTCGAGAAAAAAACAGTTGTTGCCAGAAATATTTAGAGTATTAGAAGAAATTCGGCAGTTTTAATTTATATTTTTAATTTATAATAGGCTTGATAAATGTGATTCTTGTACAAGGGGTCAATTTTTTCGAGCATTTTAAGCAATGGTTGATAATCATTTCGTAAGTTAATTGCTTTATTTGGACACTCGATTTCTAATATTGGAAAATCCAAAAATTCGCTTAAACTCTTTAGTTTGTGTTCTGGTATTTCTATGAGTGGGCGAATTATACAAAATAAATCATTCCAAAAGGGACTCGTAGCTTTTAATGGTGATAAATCGCCTCTGCTAATTAAATTCATTAGGCTTGTTTCTATCATGTCGTCTAAATGGTGGCCAAAAGCAATCTTTTGAATATTGAGCTCCTGGGCGCGTTCAAAGAGCCTTTTACGCCGTGCCCGAGAGCATCCGTAGCAATTGAAGGCCTCTTCTTTTGCAAAATATTCGATGCTTTCGGTTAAGATTTCGTAAGGTGTTTCTACGACTTCAAAAAAATATTTTATTTGGGTTTTGTATTCTTGGCTCATTGGAAATTCTGCCCAATCTACTTGGATAGCCGTAATAGGATGCTTTTTAGGATAAAACTTGTTGGCTAATGCAAGTAATAGGGCAAGGCTTAAAGAATCTTTACCTCCAGAAATTCCGATAATAAGGGGTTCATCTTTTAAAAGCATTTGATGTCGATCAATGGCCTTAAGAGTTTGTTTAATAAGCTTGTGAACTCGGGTAGGAATTTCTCCATTCATTAACTCTTCTATTTTTGGAAAAATGTGGGGAGTTAAGGTAGCCATTTAGGGAGACTCTCTTTTATCTCTTTTAAGTTGTTAATTTGTGGTGCAACGAGTATTCTAATTTTACGTAGAGATTCTTGAAAATTGTTGATGACTGTCTTATTGAATACAGACTGGCTTTTGTTGAAAGAGGTATATTTATTGCCAGAAAAAATTCGTAATTTTGTTTCAAAAGAGATGGGTTCTGGGATGTCAATAATAATTTCTTCTTCCTTAATTTTATAATGGGAAGCAAGTTTTTTTTCGAAGTCAAGCCTAAAATTTAGATTAGTAAGCTCATGATGAAGCGAATTATTTTTATTGAAGTCGATTTCGAGCAAGGGTTCGTAAAAAACGCGGCTCTCGGTTTGCTCTATTAGTTTGTGATATGGGTAGGTAGGTTTAGAAAATTTGGAAACAAATTCGTAATCGTCTAGTAGGTAAAGTTCTTCGGGTTTTATTTGTTTGTAGTGGAGGCCTAGGATGATAGCTTTTTTTACCATAGCCGTTGCAATGCGAACCGTTTTATGCCAGTAAACTGATTTATACATTAAATACTTTGAAAACAAGATATTTTCGATGGCTTCGATTCCTTTTGTTGTAATTGCCATGCCATATTGAGGGTCTGTGACAATATTATCGATGATAAAATCGATATCTTGTTTTCCGTAAGGAATCCCGCAGAAAAAGGCGTCTCTGTTTAGGTAGTCGAGTTTATCTGGGTCGAGTACTCCCGATAAAATATGGCGGTAAAAAAAAGCTTCGGAAGAGGGGTCGACCTCTATTTCTTTGTCGACAATAGCAGCAGTTAGTTGAGCATTGGCACCAATTTTATTATTTAAAATAGAAAAAATGGGTTCTTGTAGGCATAATTGTGCTGTAATTGTTTCGTGCTCTTTTAGAGGGAGTTCTTTTAAAGAATGTGCGTAAGGAAAATGTCCCGTATCGTGTAAAAGGCAAGCGGCTAAAAAACTCTTGATTCCAGATAATGAAAGCTCGATACAATTAGGACTTTTTAAAAGCTTTAAAATAATTTTTTTTGCTATCTCGAAGACCCCTAAACTATGAGCCATTCTAGTGTGTGTAGCTCCGGGGTAGGCAAAATGCGTGGGACCTAGCTGTTTAATATCATTTAATTTTGTCATTGCAGGAGTGGAAAGTAGTTCTTTATAACCAGGGGAAAGGTAAATATGCCCCCATAGAGGGTCACGGATGGCTTGTGTAAAACTACTTTCTAGTTCGAAATAGATATCTTTGTTGATAGAATGACTTTCATTTTTCATATTATTTTTGTGCCTGTTTTCGCTCTTTTGCAAAATTCTGTATTTGTTCTTTAAAAATTGGAAAGGATTCTAAGATTTTATCAAATGCATCTTTCTTTAAAATATATAAATCACAGTAATCATTAGCTACAATATTTGCATTACGTTTTGTCTCTTCTATAAGTGCGACTTCACCAAAAAAGGATCCTTGATGTAATACTGCATATTTTTGTTCACCATCGGAACTAAAAACGCTAATCGAGCCCTTTTTAATGAAATACATTTCATTGCCCATGTCACCCGCACGAACAATAAGATCATTAGGTGTTGCAATTTGAGGCTCTAAGTTTGAAATAATTTCCTCTATTAGACTCTCTTGTGCCTCTTTAAAAAAAGGTACTTTTTCAATCATTTCTTTATTGATTTGAATAGAGACAGCTAATTTTAAGGAGTGGGGGAGGTTTTCCATAACTTCATTTTCATTGTATCCGTGTCGCGTTTCCCATAAATATTGATAGTAATCGTTAATCTTCATGGAGAGTACGGGTGGTATATTATGATATTTCAAAAATTCATTGATGCTATCGGTTTTTTCATTGTGATTTGCCTTTGCAATGTCGAATTTAGATATTAGGTTGGCAATGTTACCAATAATAAAACCATACATACCCGCACCCACAAGTTGTAAACAAATAACAAATAAAAGTTGTAAATTATTAGTCTTGTCTGGAGTGATATCACCATATCCAATGGTTGTTATTGTTGTAATCGTCCAATAAAATCCCTGAAGATAGTGATTATACATGATGGATACAAAATTTTCTGTCTCTTTTGGAATATTCGTCGATATGAGTATCCAAAGGCAAGATACAAAGTGTGTAAATTGAAGTACAAAAAGAATTAAGAATAAGAGCCTATAAAGAGTCGGTTTGATTTTGGTTGTTCGAATGATTGTTCTTGAAGCTCTTGTAATTTTCGCGATTCGCAATGCGGAAAAAAGATAAATAAAGGGGTGGTGTAGAAGAGATGGATCAAAAATAAATATGAGCTCATAAGGTATGCTTGCAAGAAGATCGACAGTGAACCAACTTTTTAAGTAATTTTTTATTATTTGATTTTTATCGTTGATAAACTTC
>CAYJGX010000077.1:2910-10507 GCA_964369795.1 uncultured Spirochaetaceae bacterium | reverse complement strand
AAACTACATTTAAAAAGGTAAACTGCTTCGCTATAGTGATAATCTCTATTCTTTCAGAGACTACAAGAGCAATAACAAATGGGCACCATTTGACATTGACCTAACGAATATAAATACGGGTGAGATCAAGATTGATGATCGTCGCCACACAAAAAAATAATTCCTAGCTATTTCACTCAAGTAGATTCTGTCTATTTTTTTAGAACGAATTGAGAAACACCGAACTCGCTCTTTAAACAAAGCACTAGAACTTAAACAGAGCGTGCCTAGCCTTTTATTTAAATACCGTTTTATAGATATTTCTCAATCATCTCCTGCGTCACTTCGCCTTTTGCAATAATTTCGCTGTAGAATTTACAACTTTCGCGGACGGTTCGTTCTTGTGTTTCGTAGTCTAAGGCGACAAGGCCAAACCGAATTGCTTCGCCATCGATCCATTCAAAATTATCGATAAAGGTCCAATGGAAATATTTCTCTACAGGAGCACCGCATTCGCTTAGTGCCTTTAAGTGGTCGTAGATAAATTGAGCTCTAAAAGCATCTTTTTCGTCACAGGTTCCATTTTCGGTAATATAAATAGGCGCATTAAAGCGTTTTGCATAATCCTTACAAATAATAGCGATGCCTTCGGGATAAATTTCCCAACCCAAATCATTTTTTGGAGCGCCTGGTTTTGCTTCGTCCGTTAGTCCGCGGGAGAGCGTTCTAGAATAGTAATTGATACCAATAAAGTCTGCATATTTTCCAGGTTTAATAATAGAATCCTTTTTAATTGGGAAAGAGGCTTTGCCAAGAATAGCGGCTCTATCGATTGATTTTTGAAAGAATCTTTCTGAAATCTTTGCAAATAGATGATGCACAGGGTTCCACTTACAATATGGCTCAAAAACTCGAACGTGACTTGCGTATCCCACTTTTGTATCGTTAAATCCCATCTCCTTGCGTTTTTCATGAATTCGCTTATAAGCTAAAATATGGCACTTAACGAAATTTGTCATGGATATAACTGCCTCTTTCAAATTCTTGTGGCCAGGATAAAATTCTTCAAAAAAGTAGGCACTTGCGGAAAAGACATTTGGCTCGTTCACTGTGACATATTCGTTAACAAGTGACCCCAATTTATCGATTACTTTTTCGACAAAGTTCATAAAAATCGTAGGTGCCTCTGGGCTTAAGAATCCACCTAGACGCTCGAACCACATTGGATTATTAAAATGATGCAAGGTCAGTAAAACTTGAATTCCCTTACTTTGCAACAAAGTGATTTCGTCTATGTAGTGGTCAAATTCTGCCTCGACAAATTCGCCTTGCTTAGGCTCTAGGCGACTCCATTCGATTCCCATCCGGTAAATTTGCATCCCCAAACTTGACATAAGAGCAATATCTTCTTTATAGAGTTTGTAGTGTTGATTCGCTCTAGCAGGATTGCTGCCGTCTCGAATTTTCCCCTCTGCATACCAATGATCCCAATTGCTATCGGTATAAGTTCCTTCTATTTGGGTTGATGCTGTTGCCGTTCCTAATAGCAACCCCTCTTTTAATTTGAAAGGTGTCGGTTTTTTTGCCATATTTCGTTCCTTGTTATTTAATTTTTTCTAATATTTCTTCGTATTTTTCTTCTGTAATCTTATATTTCTTATGAATGAGGAATGCAGAAAGCAACAAGACAAATGCAGGAAATCCCATCATAAACAAACGAAGGACGAACAATTGACCATCCCCCGCTTGCGCAATAATCAGATCTGCCTCTGCGGTGGCATTTGCTTTCTCTAATAGTCCTTTATTGACTTGAGCCTCTAATTCCGAAATCTCTTGGCTGTAGCTATATAAACCACTAATAATAAGCACGAGAGAAACCATCCCCATCTGAATCGCCCCTGCTAACTTAACGGCAAAGCTACGCACCGCAGAAACGATACTTTCATGGCGCTCTCCCGTTGTTAGTTGATCGTATTCGATTGTATTATTCAACATAACAATATTAACCACCTGTAACATTCCTTGAGCAAAGAAAATAAGAAAAGCCAAAACATTGACAACAAGAACATGTTTAGGGAGCAAATAACCAATACTTAAAAAAAGAAAGTAAGAACAAACAGCGACAAGGGTCGATATGAGTACAAGCCTATTTCGAGATAAAACCTTCGCTACAAATGGATAGACTATTTGAGCAAGTAAAGTTCCCACCGCATACATAATGGTTGCTAGAAAAAAGACAAACCCTCCATTACTATAGGCAAATTCAAAGTAGAAAAAATTCATTCCAAAGGCAATAATACTATTAGATGCTAAATAGAACAAGAAAATAGCAAACCCCGCCACTAACAACTGGTCGTTTCGTCTAAAAACCTGTGCCATCTTTTTAAATGTCACTTTTTCATTTTCATTCGCAACAGTTCTCACTCTTTCACGAACGCCAAAGAAGGTCAGCAACTGAAACAAAATCATACAAGTTCCAATAATAACTGCAACAACCCCATAGGCGTTAACCGCTTGTCCAGCAACCACATTGGGAATAACCCCCGCAACTAAAAATTGACCTACACAAGCAAAAATAGTGACTAAAGAGACTAACATATTTCTCTCTTTTGCATCGCTAGATAGTGAAGGCAACATCCCCCAATAAGAGATATCATTCATTGTATAGGACATCCCCCACATCAAATAAGCAAAACCAAAAAATCCAACAAAAGCCCAGCCTTCTGGCCTAACAGTAAAGAGCAAAACGACAAAAAAAGCATTTAAAATTGCCCCGGCCAAGATCCATGGACGATACTTGCCTAGTTTAAACTTACAGCTTTCAATAATGGAGCCCATCCAAATGTCGTTAAAGGCATCCCATACCAAGCAAAGCATAACAAGAATCCCAATAACACTAAATTGTGCCGTTGTTAAATTCATTGTAAACTGAATATAAGCCATTAAAAAAGTGCTTACTAAGGCATAAGACATATCTCGCCCTATACACCCAATCGAGTAACTCCACTTAGAGCGACTATCTAATTTTTCCATTTTTCCTCCAACTTAAACAAATCAAATCATTCAAGTTAAATCATTATAGTAGCGAAAACGCAATCTGTCTATCTTTATATATTTCTTTAGCTCTTATTAAGTAGTGACGCGGCTTCCAAGATTCGACCTTCGACCACTTCTCTTCCAAGCAATCGCATCACTCCAAAGATCGGGGGCGAAATTTGACTGCAAGTGACTGCTGTTCGCAACGGCATGAGTAAATCACCCACCTTAAATCCAGCATTGTCTGCAAGCTCGCGAATCTTGTTTTCCGCTTCTTCGTCGTTCATTTTGTAAAAGTCATCTAAATAGGATACAAGCAATGGGAAAATAGGCAAAGTTGTCTCTTTATCCAATTTTTTAGGAATGAGCAATGTTGCATCTTCTAATTTTACATCTTGGAATAAGAATTGGACCATTTCTGGTAATTCCGATAATTTTTTAACTCGCTCGTGCACAAGTGGAGCCATTTGCAAGAGCTTAGCCTCTTCTTCTGCCGTTGGAGGGTTGCTTATATACCCTACTGCTGCGAGAAATGGAATGGATCGTGCTATAAATTCTTCCTGAGAAAGCTTTCTCATATATTGCCCATTAAACCAATCGAGTTTTTTATAATCGAAAATCCCTGGAGCTTTATTAATCTTTTCTATAGAAAATAATTTCTCTAAATCTTCTTTTTCAAAAAATTCACGACTATCGTCATACGACCACCCGACCATCGTTACATAGTTAATAATCGCTTCGGGCAAGTAGCCAGAGTCGACGAATTCTTTTAGCGAGGTCGAACCATGTCGTTTTGAAAGTTTTTGCCCATCTTTTCCCATAACCATAGGAAGGTGACAGTATTGCGGTGGTTCCCACCCAAATGCCTTATACAAAAGGACGTGCAAGGGCCCCGAAGGAATCCACTCTTGAGCCCGAAGAATATGAGTAATTTCCATAAAATGGTCGTCTACTACATTGGCTAAATGATAGGTTGGGAAGCCATCTGCCTTCATAATAATTGGGTCGGGAGAGATATCTTTATTGTCACGTTTAACCTTACCAAGCAATATATCTTGGAAAACAGTCGTCCCTTCTAAAGGAATTTTAAATCGGACAACAGGAGTTTTGCCTTCTGCTTTAAATTCTGCCATTTTAGAGTCAATGTCACATTGGCAAAGATCACGACAATGTCGATCATAGCCTTGCTGACTAGATTTTGCCTCTTGTTGAGCCTGGCGGACTGCGTCTAAGCGTTCTGCACTACAAAAACAGTAGTAAGCCTCGCCCTTTTCAATTAGTTTCTCTGTGTATTCTGTATAGAGAGCAACTCTTTCGGATTGAACATAGGGGCCTAACGGACCGCCAATATCGGGTCCTTCGTCCCATTTTATATTTAACCAATTAAATGTATTGTATAAATCCTGCAACGATTCATCACTATAACGCCCTTGATCGGTATCCTCTACCCGTAAAATAAATTTTCCACCCACCGATTTAGCGAAAAAATAGTTAAATAAGGCAGTTCTAACTCCCCCAATATGTTGCAACCCTGTTGGCGAGGGTGCATATCGAACACGTACGCTCATATATATCTCCTAATTTTATCCAATAATCATAGATTATCAAAAGAAAGGCATCAATACAACCAAATCAATGTGATATTTTGTAAATTTTTATTGGATAGCCCCTTTATTTTATTTTAAAATAGTACGATAATATAAGTAAGGAGTTTTTACGTTTTGAATGAGATAAAAATTGTTGATCTTACGGCTGGAAAGTTCTACACTGAGCCTATTTATTTAGACGAGACATATATTTTGACATCTCCAGAGATCCCCATTGCTAAAAGTCTAATAACCTCTTTACAACAAGCAGGCTTTAGAACCGTTTTGTCTAATGGAAAAGAAGTTGAAAAACCCTCTTACCTTAGCAATAATATTTCAGAAACCTTAAGCAATTTAACGAGCAACCAAATTATAGACCGAACCCTCGATATCAAAGCAAATGATTTACGAGATCAATCTGTAGAATATTATTTGCAAACACTTAAGTTTTTTAGTCGAGTCTTTAAAAACTTTGCACAAACTGGAGAGCTTAAATTTCAAGAAATTTCCGATAAAGTAAAAGAGATGCAAACGCGCTTTACTCAAGACAAAGAGACCTTTTTGCATTTGCCAGATATCAATACAACCAATTATCTCATTGTAGATGCAGTTAAATCGACTTTCTTTTCGTTAGCGCTTGCCGACATCCTTAAACTTCCAATTCATAAGCAAATCGAAGTTTCCATTGCTGCACTCTTACACGATGTGGGAATGTTTAGGATTCCAAGCAACTTATATTTGCACGATCGAAAATTAACCTTAGAAGAAATCGCTCTCATCAGGAATCACGTTCCAATTGGTGCAAAACTTGTCAAGGCGGCTGGCTTTTCACAAGATATTGTTCAGGCAATACAAGAACACCACGAAAGTTTCGATGGGACGGGTTATCCTTTTAAAGTGAGTGGACAATCTATCTCTTTATACGGAAGAATTGTTGCAATGGTTTGCGCCTATACTGCAGCAACCTCCAAAAGACTTTTTAGAACCCAAAAAGGAAATCACTTTGGAATTATCGACATTCTTCAACACTCGAACAAACTCTACGACCCCCCACTTGCTAAAGCATTTGTTCTTATGCTCTCTATCTATCCACTTGGATGCTTTGTAGAGCTTGTAGATGGAAAGAAAGGTGTTGTTGTTAAGACTTCAATGAATACTCCCAAAACTCCCGTTGTTAAAATCATGGTAGAAAGTAACGGAAAGCCATCCGAATCTTTCCCTAATATTTCGACAGCAGAAGAGGGTTCTACAATTAAAAGAGCACTAAACAATGAAGAAATTTTAAGCGTTAAAAACATCTTCAGATTTAATAATTTAGTAGACAAAAAATCTTTCCCAAGTAAAACATAAATTCGAGGTGCGCTATGCCTTATACGGATAAAATAAAATTTTCGCGCCTAAACCAAAACACACTTTCACTTTTAATAACAACTACTTGGAATGCTTTATTTCCTAGCTCAAAACTTTTTGTAGGTCCAACAATCCACGAAGCCCTTTTTTTCTCTTCGCCCGATTTAAAAATTCGGCAAAAAGAGCTTTCGCTTTTATCTAAAGAAATAAATCAAAAGATTGCTAGCGGCTCACCCATCAACAGAATCGAGCTACCCTATCAACAAACACTAAAAGCTTTAAAAAAATCTGGCAACTTGGCTGCTGTCAACCTTCTCCAATTTAAAAACGATCCCATTATCCCGCTGTACGAAAATAATCAGCAAATAGAGCTCGCTGTCCACCCAATCCTAGAAAATCTAGCCGAACTTGCTCCCTTTACATTATTGCCATTTGAGCATGGTTTTCTCGCGAGATTTTTAGAGGCTCAAGAGCCCCCGCAAAAATCGCTCTTATTTAATATCCACACGGAGTTCACTCAGTGGAGCAAAAGCCTAAAAGCAAGCAATGTTGCCGCCTTAAATTCGATTATCTCAAATAAAGAGAGCAAAAATTTTATTCAGATCAACGAAATGCTCCAAGAAAACAAGATTGCCTCCATTGCAAAAGAAATCAGACCCAAAAACAAAATCGTTCTCATTGCGGGGCCCTCTTCGTCGGGGAAAACCACCTTCACCAAGAAACTAGCACTTAACCTACAAGTGCAAGGCTTCGCCCCCACCCTACTCTCGCTTGACGATTACTACAAAGGAAAGTCGCTAACCCCACTAGGTCCCGACGGACAACCCGACTACGAATCGATTCAGGCCCTCGACCTTGCGATGCTCAATCAAAATTTAAAGGACTTACTCGAGGGCAAAGAGGTTCAAACTCCCATTTTCGATTTTCATTATCATCGGCCAAGCAAACAAAAGAGAACTCTCCAAATTTCGGAAAAGGGAATTTTGCTAATAGAAGGAATCCACGGACTCAATCCAGAGCTCACTTCAAAAATCCCAGATAGCCAGAAATTTTTTATCTATATTTCTGCTCTTTCTCAACTCAAATTAGACGATCACACACGCATTCCAACTTCCGATGGTCGCCTATTGCGCCGAATCGTTCGTGACTCTCAATTTCGAAACACCCCCGCCGAGAAGACCTTCGACCTATGGCCCGCCGTCCGCCGAGGCGAGCATCAAAATATTTTCCCTTATCAAGAAAATGCAAACGCCGTCTTTAATTCTGCTCTTAACTACGAAATTTCGGTTTTAAAATTTTTTGCAAGCCCACTTTTACGCGCGGTCAAGCCAAGCAGTCCCCATTACCCACAGGCTCGCTATCTACAGGCCCTTTTATCCAATTTCCTCGACATTGCACCCGACAATGTTCCGCCTCGCTCGATACTGCGCGAGTTTATTGGCGGCTCCCACTTTAATTATTAGTTTTTGGGGCTGTCCTGCTATCGCAGGTCGTCCCTTTCGCAGCGCGGTTCTTTTTCTTGCGAAAAAGGAACTTGGCTGCGCCAACCGCTCCAGGGACTCAGCCGTTTAAGCCCTCATAGCAAGTATTACCTAAAAGGTAACACCTGCTATGATAGAAAAAAAGAGATCTGCCGACCGACAAAT
>CAYJGX010000077.1:0-2810 GCA_964369795.1 uncultured Spirochaetaceae bacterium | reverse complement strand
TTTATCTTTTAACCTGCTCTACTTTAACAATATGCTTTTTAAACTTTGCGCCATCGGATTTCTTTAAAATGACCGCTTTAAAATCGCTATCAACCTCAAAAAATGAAAAGGCTGGTTTTACTTCAATTTGTCCAATTGGAATATTTCGATCCCCTGTGGACTGATTGACAAAACCAATAATATCTTTGGGTTGAATCCCATCTTTTCGTCCTAAAGAGCAGAAAAATCGAGTGTATTGCCCGTCGTTTGCGTAGGATCGTCGGCTGCGATCTCCACCCGAGTGTCCAGCCGGTTTTCCGTGGGCTCGGCCAGGAGCGGCACCACGGTGACCCTTAGGTCCCATTTGTCTGCCGTGAGCCCCTCGGTCTCGATTGAATTCCACCCCTTTGCCCATTTTGCCTTTTTTAGGTTCGCGTTGAACCGTCGATTTTAACGGTTGTAAATTTTGATAATGGGCAACAAGCGGCATTACCGAGTTTGCAATGAGGGCTCGAATTAAGGTTTCGCGGTCTAAGGCCTCGAAAACAGGAGCATAGGTTTCCATTTGTTCGGAGGTGATAGCTCCAATATCGCCCTCTTTTGCTGCACTTTCTGCCAACAACGACAATCGTTTTTGAACAATTTCGTTAAAGGAAGGTAGTTCGCGCGCTTCGATTTTCTTTTTAACCAATCGCTCTAGCAACGGCATCCTTCTGCGGTCGTTTGGAGTAATAACGGCAATTGAAATCCCTTCTTTTCCCGCACGCCCTGTCCGTCCACTTCGGTGGATATAGACTTCGCTGTCGTCTGGTAATTCGTGATGGATAACGTGAGTTAAGTTGTCTACGTCAATTCCACGTGCGGCAACATCGGTTGCAATTAAAATTTTAGTCACGCCCGCTTTAAAACGCCCCATGATAACCTCTCTTTGATTTTGAGGCACATCGCCATGGAGTGCTTCTGCACCGTATCCATCTTTGACCAATTTATCGGCGATATCGGCAGTATTTTGTCGTGTTCGACAAAATACTATCCCATAAAAATTGGCGTTGTAATCTAAAATCATTCGTAATGCCGTATAGCGATCACTATGGTGAACACAGTAATAAGAGTGTTCTACCGTAGAAGAGGCTTGATTTCGTTGTCCGACCGATATTTCATGCGGGTTAATAAGGTAACCACTAGCGATACTCGCAATCCGAGGTGAAAGAGTTGCAGAAAACAAGGCGGTTTGTTTTTCTCGCGGTGTTTCTGCAAGAATTTCCCGAAGTTCCTCTTCAAATCCCATATTTAGCATTTCGTCGGCTTCGTCTAGGACAAGTAGATCGATTTTAGAAAGGTCTGCTACCCCTCGTTTTTGAAGGTCTCGAATTCGTCCTGGGGTTGCCGCAATCACTTGCGCCCCTTTACGAATCGCTTGGATTTGCTTTCCAATAGGAGCTCCCCCGTAAACAGAGACAATTTCGACTCTTCGCAAGTACTTGCTAAAATTCTCTAGTTCGTTAGCAATTTGTTTACAAAGCTCACGTGTTGGGCAAAGAATTAAGGCTTGAATGCCTTTTTTATTGGTATCTAGTTTTTGTAGTAATGGCAAGCCAAAAGCGGCTGTTTTTCCAGTCCCTGTTGCTGCTAATCCAATTAAATCTCGATCTCCGCCTAGTAAAAAGGGGATCGCCTGTTCTTGAATGGGTGTAGGTTGTACATACCCCATCTCCTCTACTGCTTCTAATAATGCTTCAGAGAGGCCTAATTCATTTATATTCATATTCTATCCTTGCGGCGCCTACCCAGATTTGTCCCTATATATAAAAAATATCGCCGCAAGTAATCTTTGTATACTGATTTATTTTATCCAAGTCTATTGACCGCTACTTACCATACTTTATATTAAATAAATAATCAAGCACAATCTATTTCACTTCATATTTCTCTTTGACTTCGTCTAGCAAACGGTGCATTTCTGCTTCTATTTCGGCATAGTCGGGGTTTCCATACAAGTTAACAACCTCTTCTGGGTCTGCTTGTAAATCGTAGAGTTCAAATGCATTGTGGTCATAAAAAGAGATTAGCTTATACTCTAAAGTGGAAACACCTTCGTGACGAGGCACATTATGCTCGCCTTTTTCGTAATAGTGATAGTAAACCGCTTCTCGTTCAAACTCGCCCTCGCCCATAAGCAAAGGAGCAAAACTTTCGCCTTGAATGGCTGCTGGGATTTCTAAATCTGTCATCTCCAAAAAGGTTGGTGCAAAGTCGATGTTTTGAGTTAAGGCATCAAATTGGCTTCCTGCGACAATTTTCCCGGGCCAAGAGATGACAAAAGGCATCGCAAAAGATTCATGATACATCCATCGTTTGTCGTACCACCCACGCTCGCCTAAGTAGAAACTTTGGTCGCTAGAATAGACGACAATCGTATTTTCGCTAAGCCCATTTGCTTCTAAGTAGTCTAATAAACGGCCCACATTTTCGTCGACCCCTGCAACACAGCCAAGATAGTCTCGCATGTATCGCTGGTATTTCCATTCTGCAAGTTCTTTTTCGCTCCAGTTTCGGTGATTCATTTTAAAGTGGTCGACCTCTTTTTGGTAGGCGGCATTCCACTCTTTCTTTTGAGGGATTGTCATGCGCCAATACTCGAAATTTGGGAGCATTCGTCCTAATTTGTCGGCAATTCCCGTTCCTGGGATTTTAAGGTCATCGCCCATTCTCATGTGGTGGGCAATTTGCATTTCATTTTTTACATAATAGGAAGGCCGATGGGTGAGATCTTCGTAGAAATTATTCGGGAGAGGGAAAGTGGTTTCGTCATATAAATTATAGTGACGGGG
>CAYJGX010000076.1:0-10514 GCA_964369795.1 uncultured Spirochaetaceae bacterium | reverse complement strand
TACCATTCTATAGTGAAAGCTTCGAATTCGCTTCGGTGACGTAGCATCGCCGTTAGCACTCGGTCACTTTCCCAGTAGTAATATCCAACACGCCAAGATTCGAAATCGGGAGCTCCTGGCCAAGAAGGGCTGCTCATCATGCCAATTCGAGAAAAGCCAGAAAAGTCTGCCACATAAAAGTTGTTAAGCACGCCCACTGGGTACAAATGAGAGCCTGCCGCATGCCAACGTGAAAATTGAAGTTCCACGCTAGTGGGGGCAACTTTTGCCTCTAAGCGCTCTGCTCTGTGGTAGACGTAAAAGCTCTCTTGGTCCGCTTTCGTCACTTTCTCTAATTTAGGCTGATAATTTAAGTCGTAAATCCAGCCATAAAAATTTTCGGGAAGTAATTTTCGTGTTCCAATAGGTGCAGAGGTTAAGTAGTTTAAGGATGCAGGGAGCATTCCTTTTTCGTCAATTGCGGAGACGACGGAATCCATTAGGAGTCCTGCAATTGCTTTTTTGTAGTCTTTTTCATTTTTTAGGGCAATAGCCGCTAAGAAAGTGGCTTCGACATTGGCTTGGCCGTCGACAGCAACCCATGCTGCGCCATCGCGCAAGGACATCGATTTTGCTAATTTGTCGGAGCCACTTGCTAGCGCCGTATTGAAAGCACTTGTTGCTGTGAATAATTTTGTATATTGGGTTCCAAGCAATACGGCTTGGGCGAGGTTTAAGGTGTTTGCTTTTGCGTAAGCAGCGGTTGCTAATTTTTCGAAAGCGGGGGCATCGGAATTGTTACCGAAAAGGGCAATTTGATGGATAAGCTCTGGATTGTTGAGAGCTGCGAAATTAGAAGAGGAGGCAGCGGTTCTAAAGCGACTCAATTGCGTTCTAGCCTCTTGAGCATAGCGATCCCAATTTTGTTTTAAATTTCCGAAAATGAGTGCCGTTTTTAGATTTTGCACCTCGGATCGGATATTGACTTGATACTTTCCACCTGCTACGCGGTCGTAGGAGTAGATTCCAGCATCTTGTAAAAAGTTAAAAACGGATTGTGGGCTTTCTAAGGAAACCCCTTCTACAACGATAGCACTAATGAGTTCTGGCGTTGGATTGGAAAATTGCCCGCCCATATCCCAAAGTTTGCTGTCGCTATTGTATCTGGCGCTTCTAAATCCCTGAGAAAATTGTCGTCTTGCCGTCTCAAACTCGGTTTCAAAACTTTTTGCAACAAATGCATCTGTAATTCCATTCCATATATCTGCATTAGAAACCATGACAATTTGTGCACTAGCAATATTTTCTGTAGGAGAGATGGTTAAATTAAGTTGAATTTCGTTTTCTTTGTTTGCCGATTGTAGCAAAACGGTACTATTCTTTTTACCAATTGAAATAATGGTAGAAGATTGTGATTCATTAAAAAGAGTAGATCCACTTGCAATGGCAAGGCTGACTTTTATTGTCCCTCGATTTGTGGAATTTGCAGATACTGCAATATTTCCATTGTCTTGATTTTCAAATACAATTTTGATATCTTTTTCAAAAAGTAGCACTACCTGTTTTTTGTCAAATTGGACTTCTTCAAGCTCTATTTGAGAAGCTTTGCCTGCGGCATTGATCCACTGAATGTCGTTCTTGTTTTCGAATTCGAATACAAGCCCATCAATGGAAACGAGCGCACTGTCGGTCGTTGCATTGGTTTTAGTCTGTTTGACTTTTTTTCTACTAGAAACAGTGATATTTCCTATTTTTTTTGAAAACTTTGCTTTTTTTACATTTACAGATTCTACTTTTTCTGTTGTTGCAACGATTTCCTGCCCTGTACTATCTACAGCTGGTTTCACCGCTACAGGTTTAAACTGCAAAAATAATAAGATGCCGATAATCGCAAGATAAAATACTGGAACAAAATAAAAAGCTACATTAATCCTTTTTTTCATAAAAAACCTCAATTATCGTATAATATCATATAGAAAATAAAAAAAGCAACCTTGAATAATATAGATTAAATAATTATTATTGATATATGGAAATCAAAATAATTAACGATACGGAGACTCGAATCTCTCTCTCTAACCGAGAAATTGTTCTTCTTGGAACAGCTCACATTTCAAAAGAAAGTGTCGACGAAGTGACAAGCAAAATTATAGAAGAAAAACCTAATGCCGTTTGTGTCGAAATCGACGAAGCGCGTTTTAAAACTTTACGCGAAGGGCAAAACTGGGATAACATGAATGTCACTAAAATCCTTAAAGAAAAAAAAGGTTTTTTATTAGTGGCTAACCTTGTCCTTTCTTCTTTTCAAAAGCGAATGGGTGTCGATGTTGGAGTCACACCAGGAGAAGAGATGATGGCGGCTATTAAAGTTGCCGAAGAAAACAATTTTCCTGTTGTTTTAGCCGATAGAAATGTTCATGTTACGCTACGCCGAGCGTGGGCGAAATCTTCATTTTCTGGAAAATCTAAACTTTTAGGGGCTCTTCTTGGCTCCGCTTTTTCTAAGGAAGAACTTGCCGCAGAAGATATTGAAAAACTAAAAGAACGTTCTGCCTTAGACAACATGATGGATGAACTTGCGGACTACCTTCCAACGGTTAAGGAAGTTTTGATCGATGAACGTGACCAATATTTAGCTTCTAGCATTTTTAATGCAAAAGGTGAAAAAATTCTTGCGGTTGTCGGAGCCGGTCACGTTCCTGGAATTATTAAAACATTAGAAAAACTAGAACAAGAGGCAGCTGCTGTAGATATTAACGCAATCAATGTGGTTCCTCCAACACCAAAATGGAAAACGGCATTAAGCATTGCCATCCCTGTGCTTATTTTAGGCGGAATTTGTGCCCTCTCTTTTTGTTTTAAAGGGCCAGAGGGGATTAAAGATGTTTCACTCGGCTGGTTTATTGGAAACGCCCTCTTTTCTGGCCTTGGAGCTCTTATTGCCCTTGGAAATCCCATTTCCATTTTGGTTGCTGCAGTTGCAGCGCCTATTACATCGCTTGGGATTCCTATTTCCTCTGGGGTGATTGCAGGAATTGTAGAAGCCTCTATCCGAAAACCAAGAGTCTCCGATTTAACAAACCTTACGGTAGACATCCAATCGGCTAAAGGAGTTTACCGCAACCGCGTGACTCGAAGTCTATTGGTTTTCCTACTGGCGTCTATTGGAAGCTTAATTGGAACCTATATTGGTTTTCCGCTGTTTGCTGCGCTTTTTGGCTCAAATTAATTTTTTAATCAATAAGCGAAAATGAAAAAGCTGTCGATACCGTTTATTAAACAAGGTCGACAGCTTTTTTTATAGCCAATTTCTATTTATGCCTTTTTCTCGGCGTTCACCTGCACCGCGCAACGCATTGCCTCGCTAATTGTTGCACATTGGATAATTTGCATTTCGGTTTTTGGTAAAGTGTAATCGCCCGTGGGCAAAATCATTCGTTTATAGCCTGCTAGCGAGGCCGCTTTAACTCTGCGATCTAAATGTGAAATAGCCCTAATTTCACCTGCTAAACTCACTTCACCTGCTAATATAGTTCCCTTAACAACGGGCAAACCTGTCCTAGCGGAATACAAGGCGGCTGCCAAAGGCAAATCGGCTCCATGGTCTATCAACCTAAAGCCACCTGCAACATTTATATATAAATCCCTATCGCTAAATCGCAACTTTGTCATCTTTTCTAGTACAGCTGCCAACCGAGAAACTCTCTGGGATTCCACCCTATCACTAAAAGTACGAGAAATAGAACTTTTGCTTTCAACAACCAATGCCTGCACTTCTACGGGAAAAGAACGACTTCCTTCGTAAACACTCGCCGAGGCAACTCCATCGGGAATCTCTCCCTCTCTGTTTGAAACAAAGAGTGCTGCAGGATCTCCTATCGATTCGAGCCCTCTGCCCTTCATCAAAAAGAAGCCTGTTTCATCCGAAGCGCCAAAACGGTTCTTGACCGTTCGCAAAATCCGAATATCGCCATCGCCCGCATCAAAATAAAGCACCGTATCGACCATGTGTTCTAAAACCTTTGGCCCTGCAATTTGCCCCTCTTTTGTCACATGGGCAATCAAAAAAAGCGGAATTTCTTTTTCTTTACACCGAGAAACCAACTCATACCCGCAATACTTTATCTGATTCACCGTTCCTGGAATGGCGCCCGCCTCACTGCTTATCATCGTTTGTATCGAGTCGACTATAACCATGCCTACATTCCCGCTATTTAACGAGGGAACAATCCGCTCGATCGATGTTTCGCATAATAAATCGATTTTTTCGCTTGTTACTTGCAACCGATCGGCTCTCAACTTTAACTGCCGCCCAGACTCCTCGCCCGAAACATAGAGCACCGAGCCTTTTCCTTTCCAAGTTTGCGCTAGTTGCATCATTAAAGTTGATTTTCCGATTCCGGGCTCGCCACCCACTAAGATAGCCGCCCCCGCAATAAGCCCACCTCCTAAAACTCGGTTGACCTCTTCGATTCCCGAATCGAGGCGAATTTCTGTGTTGGTTGCAATCGAATTAAGCGCGACAACGCCCGCACAATTTCCTGCGGTTCCCACATTCGCACCCATGCTCGAAAGCCCTAATTTTGCACCTGCACTTTTTGATTCTTTTACTTGCTCGACATAACAATTCCATTCCCCACATTCTGGACATTTTCCAGTCCATTTAGGTTCGATATTTCCGCATTCTGTACAAACAAATTCGATTTTTGATTTTGCCATTTATATCCTTATTTTTTTTATTTCATCGATCGACAAACTTGTCCATTTCGCAATTGATTCGATAGGGACACCATCATTCTTCATCTTTTTTGCATTCTCTAATCGTTCTTTCTCGATACCTTTCTCAATGCCTTCGTCATAGCCTGCTTCTTTTGCTTAAACAAGTATAGAAAATTATACAGCTCCTTTCCATTTTTTTCAAGCAAGAGTTTCTCCAGTTTTCACTATATATATAAACCGAGATTGCGAAAATGGCTAATTTTTCTTGACATTTCTAAAATTTTATTAGAAAATCAGTTTTTACGGAGAAATTATTATGAAAAACACCCTATTTGCCGTTTTGTTTGCATTCTTTATTGTTGGTTGTGAGTTTACACCGCCAGAAATTTTTTCGCCTGTAACGACACAAGAAGAACGCGACGCTAATGAAAAAATTCTTCTCGACCGTCCAGAAAATCAACTTAAAATCATGAGTTTTAATATTCGATACGACGAATACGAAGATAAGCAAAACAATTGGGAATATCGAAAAGGATCTGTTATCGACACGATTACCGATGATTTTCCAGACCTTTTTGGCGTACAAGAGGCACTGCCAAACCAAATGGACTACTTAGAGCTCTATCTTCCGGAGTATGCATGGTTTGGCGAAGAGGGATATGGCGAAGATAGTCATTCTGAACGCGTTGCCATTTTCTATTATAAAGACAAATTGACTCTTTTAGAATCGGGTACCTTTTGGCTCTCGGAATCTCGTTCGCTAGGATATCCTGGATGGGATGCCTCTAACTGGCGACCCTGCACTTGGGGAAAATTTAAAGTGACGGCAACGGGCAAAGAATTTTACTACTACAATTCGCACTTTGACCACAAGGGCACCGAGGCTAGACTTGAAAGTGGTAAACTCATTGCAAAAGAGGCGACGGATAAAAATATTCCTTTTATTTTTACTGGAGATTTAAACTGCGGTCCTTTTAGTGCGCCTCTCCAAGCTCTTACAAACGAAAAAAAGGGTGGTCCCTTCCTTGATACTCAACTCGCCGCCGAAAAAAAGGGCCTCTCTGTGGGAACTTACCATGGATTTCTTGGCACTCCACTTAGTTTACGAATCGATTTTGTCCTTTGCACCCCACATTTCGCCGTAAAAGAGGCTAAAATCATTTATAAAATTCGCGAAGGCAACCCACATAATCGTTTTCCTTCCGATCACTTCCCCGTTTGGGCATTGCTCGAGTTTATCCAGTAGTTCTTTATTTTTTTTGGGGGCGTCCCTGCCCTTTTTTTCCATTACGGGCACGGTCGGGCCTTCTCGGGCTTCGGTTCTCGCTTCGCGAGGAACGGCTATCGCCCCCTTTCACGCCCTCGCCCGATTGACCTCGAGAGAATTTATCTTCCATACGACTAGGTTTAACCAAACATTCGCGGGAATTGCCAATTAAGTCGCTGCGACCCGCTTCTAATAGGGCTTTGCGGACTAAATGCGCGTTTTCGGGCTTGTGAAAATGTAGCAAAGCCCGTTGCTTGTGTTTTTCGCCTTCATTTTTTGCCACATAAACCCGCTCGCCTGTGAGTGGGTCAAAACCGAGATAATAAATGGCTGTCGACAAGGTCCCAGGTGTGGGATAATAGTCTTGCACTTGGTCGGGAACAAATCCGGTTTTCTTTAGGTAGAACGCCATTTCGATGGCCGCCTTTAAGTCCGATCCTGGGTGGCTCGACATAAGATAAGGAATGACAAATTGGTTTTTGCCAACCTCTTTTGTGATTTTAAAAAACTTTTCCTTAAAGGCGTCGTAAAGTGCAACGGGTGGTTTGTTCATCACCCGCAGGACTCGATCCACGACATGCTCGGGGGCGACTTTTAACTGCCCACTCACGTGGTATTTTACAAGTTCCCGAAAAAAGGCGTCGTTTGAGTCTTTTAAGAGGTAGTCGTAACGAATCCCCGAGCGGATAAAAAGATGCTTCACCCCAGGCAAGGCACGCACCTTGCGCAAGAGGGCCAGATAATCGCTATGGTCTGGCTTGCAGGCAGGGCATCCGCTAAAGCCAAGGCAACTTTTATCACTACAAGTTCCTCGTTTTGCTTGCGCTTCGCAGGAGCCTTTACGAAAATTTGCAGTCGGTCCTCCAATATCGTGAATCGTTCCACGAAAATTGGGCGATTCTGTAAAGTGCTTTGCCTCTTTTACTATACTTTCATGACTTCGACTCACAATCTGACGCCCTTGGTGGTAGGTAATCGCACAAAAAGAACATCCGCCAAAGCAACCCCGAACACTTGTTAAACTAAATTCCACCTCTTTTAATGCCGAGATTCCTCCCGACGCGTCGTAGCTAGGATGCCACTTCCTGGTAAAAGGCAAATCATAAATGGAATCCAGTTCGGCTCGCGACAGCGGTCGTTGTGGTGGATTTTGCAAAAGAAATTCTTCCTTATGCGACGCCGATTCTATTTTTTCTGCAAGAGCGCGAGCCGAAATGGGATCCGTATTTTCGTAGCCCGCTTTAAAGGCTTTGGCAAAATTCTTTTTATCGGCAACCTGTTCCTCAAAGGAGGGCAAAATAATTGTCTTATCGGGCAGATCCTCTTTAAAACAACGGACAACCGTTCCCCGAATTTTTTTAAGCTCCCGAACTGGGATGCCTTCGGCTAGCCCTTTAGCCAATTCGGTGGTCGCAAGCTCTCCCATTCCATAAAGAAGCATATCGGCTTTGCTATCAATTAAAACCGACCGCCTAAGTTTATCTTGCCAAAAATCATAATGGGTCACCCGCCGTAATGAGGCCTCTAATCCCCCAAGTATAACAGCCACCCCCTTATACGCACCCTTAGCCGCTGCACTGTAAGCAATCACGGCTCGGTCGGGACGCTTTCCCATAACCCCACCAGGCGTATAGGCATCTTCCCGTCTTAGTTTCCTGTTAACCGTATAATTGGCTACCATCGAATCTAAGTTTCCCGCATTGATTAAAAAGGCCAAATTCGGCCGCCCGAGCTTCCTAAAATCTTCAATCTTTTTAACATCAGGTTGCGCAATCACGCCAACCCGAAATCCTAATCGCTCCAACCATCGCCCAATAATTGCCGTCCCAAAAGAGGGATGATCCACATAGGCATCGCCCGAGACAAGAATAAAATCGCAACTTTTCCACCCTTTTAACTGCATCTCTTTTGCGCTCATTGGCAAAAAAGCGAATTTTTCATTTTTCATTATTTAGCCCTATAGGCGATCCGAAGTTCCACCGGATTTTTAACTTCGCCAGTTTTAAGCAACTTTCCAATATACGTATCGGTCACCGAAAATCCAAAAACCCCTGCCCAAACTTCCTTTTGATACAGATCCAAGTCATATTTATTTAAATAATATTGACTGTTTCCATCGCTCGCATATTCTTCAACAACATAATAGATACTATTGCCAACGGTGGCAATCATTTCGTCATTGATCATTTTTGTCTGAGGAAAAAGTTCTAGCTCCCGCGTCATCATTCCGACTCGGTCTACCCAGTAAAGAATATTTCCAATAGAACTTTTCCCGACTAAAACAAAGAAATTATTTTCGTTGTTCACTCGCAAATAATTATGTAAAACGACCGCCTTTGGAAGCTCAACTTGAAAATAATCTTTTCCCGACACTCCATCCATCATTGTCAGATAAAAATTTTCGTCGGTTCGATAATCATAGTAAAGCGTTTCTTGGTCGTAGGCGAGAACAAACGAAGCAAACTGAAATCCCTCTACTGTAAAATCAAACTCTTTCAAAAGGCCAATTGTGGCTCCCTCTAAATCATAATGGTAAATTCGCGTTTTCCTCGCTTCAATTGAGTGCTCTAGCCACGCAAGATTTGTATTATCGATGACCAACTGAATCGAATGCAAATCAACATAGGCCACCGGCCAAACGCGAATTTCCTTTAAATTTTGCGTTTCAAAATGATAGTAATAAATTCCAATATAAAGCGATTCCCCTCTCATAAACAAAGTCGAAAACGCCATCATCTCATCCGAAATAACCCAGTCTCTAATTCGACCCGCCGCATCTTTCATCTCATAAATTTGATTGACAATCTTTTTCTCTTTTGTGTTGTATGTACTGATGGTGGTACGATTTTCTTGATCGCCATTCTTTAAAATAAAGAGTTCTCTTGATTCCTTATAAATTTCTTCATTAATTAAAACTCGGTCTGGCGCTAACTCACCTTCAAAATAAAAAGAGCCGACACTCCTGTTGCATCCCATAATCAACAAGGAAATCATCAGACTAGCCCATAATCCAACACGCATTTTCATCCCTCTCTTTCTTTATTTTATCATAATCTCGCCTAAAAATCGATTTTATTTCATTTCTTTTTATGATATAATATCAAAAAGATGATAATAGACAAAATCCACGACTACTATAAAGATAAAATCGATGCACAAAACCCCGACTACCTCATTCATGGCTGGGAAAGCCCCTCCGCACAGCTAGCTCGCTTTAATGTTTTAGTTGATGCTCTTTCCGAATTAGAACACCCTCGAATTTTAGATGTCGGGTGTGGCGTGGGAACCCTTTTAGGATACCTACAGTCTAGCGGCTCGGATTTCTCCTACACAGGGGTCGACCTCCTCCCAGAAATGATTGACCTTGCAAAAGTTCGTCATCCCGATGGAAACTTCCTCTGCCTCGACCTTTTTAAAAATTGCCCATTCCCAGAAAAATCGTTTGACGCAATCTATGCCTCTGGCATCTTCAACATCAACCTAAAAAACAACAAAGAATTCATTTTAAAAGCACTTTCACTCTTTTCAAAACTAGCCAATAAAAAAATCATCATCAATCTATTAAGCGATCAATCGCCCGACCCCGAGGAAGCCTATTTTTATAGCAACCCCGACTCCCTGCTCACGTGGATTAACGAGGCAAAAATTTCCCACCTTAGCCACAATATTATTGGAGGTTATTTACAAAATGACTACACCCTCATCCTTAACCTTAGCTAGTCAAAAAAACCTCGACTCCCATTTCCAAACAATGAAAGTCCAACTCTCCGAATTTTGTTTTGCCAATCTCTACCTTTTTCGCGAAGCACACGACTATTCAATCGTCCATTACGACAATAAACCGCTCTATCTTCTTGGCAAAAGCTACGACAACAAAAACTATGCCATGCCCCTTTGCCCTCCAGAAAATCTTTCCCCCGACGCCTTTTCCACCCTGCTATCTACCCTAAACTCGGCCGAAATACTTTTCCCCATACCAGAAAACTGGCTCCCACATTTCCCTGCCGACTCCTTTTTAATCGAGTCAATGGAGAGCGACTCCGACTACCTCTACACCCGCGAAAAACTCCAAAACTACCCAGGCAAAAAACTCCACTCAAAACGCAATTTATACCGCCAGTTTGAAGCCAACGAAAAGATTCAAGTCCTTCCGTTATCCACGCCCACCACCCTTATGCAAGCCAACCTCGTCCTAGACCAGTGGCTAACCGAGTCCAAACTTGCCTCCGACGCCGCCGATTCCGCCGAATGTCGCGAGGCCCTTCAATTGCTTCAAACCCTAAACCTAAGTGGCTTCCTCTTTCTTGTAAATGACAAACCCGTGGGCTTTTCTATTGGCGAACTCTTAGCAGGCGACACCTATGTCATCCATTTTGTCAAAGCCCTACGATCTTACAAAGGCGTCTATCAGTATATCTTCTCCAAAACGGCAGAGCTCCTCCCCCCCCAAGTCAAATGGATCAACCTCGAACAAGATCTCGGCCAAGAAGGACTACGCGCCATGAAACTCTCTTATCTTCCCGACGAAATTTTAAAAAAATATCGGATA
>CAYJGX010000075.1:0-10573 GCA_964369795.1 uncultured Spirochaetaceae bacterium | reverse complement strand
GGTACCTGGAAGAATGACGGCTCCTTTTGGAATGACAATGATTCCGTCAACAACGTGGTAGTTTCCGTAGTCGCCATCTTCTAGTTTTTTATTGTCAAAACCGATTCGGCAGTTGTCGCCAATTCGGGCATTTTGGTCAATAATAGAATTTTTGATAATACAGTTTTTGCCAATCCCAATATTTGGAATTCCTTTTGCCTTGTTGGTTGCTTTCTCGGTGGCCGTTTCGTAGTGGTTTGCCCCTAGGGTGATAACTCCGTCTAGGTTGGTGCCCGATTCAATGACTGTTCGAACCCCGACAATGGAGTTGGTGATATTTGCATTGGTGATAATACTTCCTTCTGCTGTTAAGGATTCGGAGAGGGTACAGAAGTTGATTTTGGTTGCAGGAAGTTGACGCCGATGGGTGTAAATGGGGGTCTCTTCGTTGTAGAAGTTGAAGTCTGGATTGACTTTTGCAAGGTTGAGGTTGGCTTCGTAGAAAGAGCGAATGGTTCCGATGTCTTCCCAGTAGTCATTAAAGATGTAGGCATTTACTTTGCAAGTTTCGATTTGTTTTGGAATGATTTCCTTTCCGAAGTCGGTAAAATCGTTGTCTAGCGCCTTTTCCATCGTTTCGGCATTGAAAATATACATCCCCATGGAGCCTAGATATTCTCGGCCTTCCATTTTGGATTTGTCGTCGAGCTTAATTCGGCTTGGAATTTTAAATTCGTCGATATTTCGCTCTGGGCCTGGTTTTTCTAAGAAAGTGGTGATTTGTAGCTTTTCGTCGGTTGCTAAAATACCTAATTCATCTGCTTCGCTTCTAGTGACAGGGTGTGCTGCAATAGAAATTTCTGCACCACTGTCTAAGTGCTTTTGAAACATATCTTGAAGATCCATTCGGTAAAGTTGATCTCCAGATAGAATGATGTAGTGTGTTGGATTTTGTGTTTTAAAGTGTAAGAAGTTCTTTCGCACAGCATCTGCGGTTCCTTCATACCATGTAGAGTTGTTGAATGTTTGTTCTGCTGCAAGAATTTCTACGAAACCTTTGCTAAAAACATCGAAGATGTAGGTGCTAGAAAGGTGATTGTGTAACGATGCAGAGTTGAACTGAGTCAAAATGTAGATTTGTTTGAATCCTGCATTGATACAATTAGAAATTGGAATGTCGACTAATCGGTATTTTCCACCGAAGGGTACTGCGGGCTTAGCTCTTTCTTTTGTGAGAGGATAAAGTCTTGTTCCTTTTCCTCCGCCTAATACGATTGATAAAATTTTTGGCATCATTGGCTCCTTTTTCTACTATTATTGTAAGGCATAATTGCAATTTTTGCAAATCAAAAATTTTATTTTTTATTTTAAAGAGATTTGTAGAGGTTTAAATACTCTGTTGCCGAGTGCTTCCAAGAGAAATCTTGGTTCATTCCGTTTAAAACCATTTTTTGATGCAATTGGGGTTGATTATTATAAATAGACAATGCCCACTTTACCGTATCAAAAATAGCGGATGGCGTTAAATCGTTAAAATGATAACCTGTTGCATCTTCTGTGTTGCCATGTTGGGCAATGACGGTGTCTGCTAAGCCTCCAGTTGCACGAACAATGGGGAGTGTGCCATAGGTAGAAGAGTACATCTGATTAAGCCCACAAGGTTCGTAAGCCGATGGCATAAGAAAAAAATCGGCTGCTGCCTCAACAAGATGCGAAAGTTTTTCATCAAAAATATTGAGACCAATAAAATTTGGAAACTTTTCTGTAAGGGATAGGAGTTTTTCCTCGCACCAGCCCTCACCTGTCCCTATCACGATGACATTGACTGGGAGTTGAGCACAAATCCGTTGCATTGCTCCATCATCACCAAAAGTTTCATTGATACCTTTTTGGACAGCCAGACGGGTTATCATGGCAATAAGTGGTAATTTCGGATTGGCAAAGGGATGTAGCTTTAATAAAGCTTTTTTACATTTTTCTTTGCCCTTCATATTATTTTTTGTGTAATTAGCAGGTAAGATTGGGTCTATTTCGGGATTCCACTTTTCTAAATCGATTCCATTGATAATTCCAGATAAATCCTCTTTTCGTTCTTTTAAAATGGAGGCTAAATCGTGGGAATAGAGTTCGCATAAAATTTCGGTAGCGTAAGTAGGGGAGACGGTTGTAATCTTATCTGCATGCTGTAGCGCCGATGCCATAAAATTGATTTCGTTTTCTTTTGTTGGGGAAAGGGGAATCCATTTCGCAGGAAGACCGATCTCGTGGGCACTTCGTAGGGGAAAGCTGCCTTGGTACCCTAAATTGTGGATGCTAAATATTGTTTTTGATTTTTTAAAGAAATCTGCCCATGGTTTACATTTTAAGTAGGCTGGAATAAGTGCCGTGGGCCAGTCGTGCGTATGGATAATATCTGGAGTCCATTCCATTGCCATTGTTGCGGAGAGAGCGAGCCTAGAAAAAAGGGCAAAGCGTTTGCAGTTGTCGTGATAAGTGACGCCGTCGCTCCCATAGACACCTTTACGGGTTAGCAATGTTTCTTCTTGTATAAGAAAGGTTTCAAATGAGGTGCTCTCTAAATCCTTGTAAAGGGTTGCTTTAATTGATGAATTTGGGTTTGAATCGGAAAGATTTTGGATGGCAGATAAGTTGCCATTAAGGTTTTCTTGTGTGCAAGGAATGATAAGTTTAACTTCGTTTTCTGCTGATAATGCAAGACTAAGAGAAGCTAGGACATCTCCTAGACCTCCCGTTTTTGAGTAGGGCAGTGCTTCACTGGCAATCATAAGTATTTTCAATTGGAAACTCCTAAGTGATTATAGCTTAAAAATCTAGAATTTGCCACGAATATTTACAGAAATTCCATTTTTTTCTACGATACTCTTGAAAGTTTCTAATGTCTGGCGCGAATAGGGTTCTACTTCTTGTGCCGCGGGATCTAGAGTGCTCGTTGGATCAAATTGAGCGAGGGCATAGTGGTTGCACCCTTTAATGAGCTGGCAAATTTTTTGGATATCTTCTTGGGTGACAATGTTTGGCATGCAAGTGGTTCTAAATTCGTGGGCAATGCCCGATTGTATAATATATTTAATTGACTCTTGAATGCGTTCTACCGTGTTGGGTGTTTTAGGCAACATGAGTTCATATTTTTCTAAGGATGTTTTTATGTCCATGGCGATAAAATCAAGTTTTAAGGTTTTGAGTTTATCTGGATAGGTTCCGTTCGTGTCTAGTTTGATTTTGTAATTGAGGGATTTAAGGAAATGGATAATTTTTTCTAGGTTTGGATCTAGCAGAGCTTCGCCACCAGAAAGGCAGACCCCTGTTAAAACGCCTTGCCGCTTTTTGAAGTAATCGAAAATTTCGTCTAAAGTAAAAAAAGCGGCTGGCGTAGCGCCAGCCGCAAGTTCGGCGTTATGACAGTACGGGCAACGGAGGTTGCAGCCAGTTGAAAAGACGGTCGCCGCCACTTCGCCTGGAAAGTCCGCTAAAGTAATCTTTTGAAGTCCATATTTACGCGTTTCTGCCATTTGTTCCCCTCCCAGGTTGCTTCTGCTAAAAGTTAGCAGATATTTTTAAACAGCTTTTTTTAGAGAGGGAACATCGCTTCCGCGGAAGCCTTCGTTTCCGTCCTTGTCGAGATAGATAGCGGTTGGAGTTGCCATTACACCTAAATTAGAGGCGATATCAAATCCTTCTGGAGTATCTACATTGATTTCAAATACCTGAACTCCAAGAGTCGAAAGATATTTCTTTACTGGAGGGCAGTTTGGACATGTGGTTCGGTAGAAGTATAAATAACCGTCTTTGATAGGTGCTTCCATAGGTGTGTCGTTAGCACAACCACAAGCGGAATCACAATCTTCTAGAACACGTGCAGCTCTTTCTTCTGGTGTATTATTTTCAGGAATAACCACCTCTGAAGAAAAATCTTTTCGCATGACATACTCCGATTTTTTCCCTTTGTTCCAGTTTCTAACTGATCTATAGTAACCCACAATTCGTGCATAGACCTCTGTCTCTGTTCCTTCAACGTTTTCGAGTTGTGCGTTGAGCTCCTTGATTTCTGCATCGATAGCTTCGATTTTACTCATTTTTTTTCTCCCTGTTTTATTTTCTAAGAGCTTCTGCTCTTTGAATTTCTAATTCTTTAATTCTGCTTTTAATTGCAGCCGTTTTTTCCTCTTTACACAATGGGCAAGTGGCCTTGCTCCCCTTGATATATCCATGGATAGGACAAATCGAATATTCTGGTGAAATAGTGAAGTATGGAATTTTGTAGCCAGAGCAAATGGCTTTAACTAATTTGCTACATGCTTTCCAATCGTCGATGGCTTCTCCTAAAAGACCATGGAATACCGTCCCTCCAGTGTATTTAATTTGAAGATTTTCTTGAAGGTCGAGGGCTTCGAAGATGTCTTCGGTGAAATCTACCGGTAGTTGTGATGAATTGGTATAGTATGGGTTGTCGTTCCCACTTGTGATGATATTTGGATAGTGTGAAACGTCGTGCTTAGCGAGTCGGTAACTTGTACTTTCTGCGGGTGTCGCCTCGAGGTTGTAAAGGTCGCCTGTTGTTTCTTGAAGATCGGCTAACTTGTCTCGCATGTGTTGGAGAATTTCGTTTGCAAAAGCTTGTGCTTCTGGATCGATTAAATCTTTTCCCATAAAGTTGAGGGTACATTCGTTCATCCCACAGATACCGATAGTTGAGAAGTGGTTGTTTAGGTGAGTGAGGTATCGTCTTGTGTATGGGAATAACCCATTTTCTAGAAGTCTGTTGATAACTTTTCTTTTGATGACAAGAGATTCTGCGGCGATGTCGATTAAGTAGTCGAGTCTTTCGTATAATTCTGTCTTTGTTTCAGAAAGATAGCCTAGTCGTGGAAGATTGATGGTAACAACCCCAATGGAACCGGTAAATTCGTCGGAACCAAAGAGTCCGCCTCCACGTTTTCGAAGTTCCCGTTTGTCGAGTTGAAGTCGGCAACACATAGACCGTACATCGCTTGGATTAAGATCACTGTTTAGGAAATTTTGGAAATAGGGTGTTCCATATTTTGCAGTCATTTCAAAAAGAAGTTTTGCATTGTCACTTTCCCAGTCGAAATCGTGGGTAATGTTATAAGTTGGGATAGGATATTGGAAGCCCCTTCCGTTTGCATCCCCTTGGAGGATTAACTTAATGAAAACACGGTTGATAATTTCCATTTCGGGTTGACAATCGCCATAGGTAAAGTCTTGGTCCTTGCCACCTACAACAGCAGGTTTATCTGCTAAGTCGGCTGGAACGGTCCAGTCTAAGGTAATATTGGTAAAAGGAGCTTGGCTACCCCACCGAGAAGGAGTGTTGACACCAAAAATGAAGCTTTGCAGACTTTGCATTACTTGTTTTTCGGTTAGTTTATCTTTTTTAACAAAGGGCGCAAGGTAAGTGTCGAAAGAAGAAAGCGCCTGTGCTCCCGCCCATTCGTTTTGCATAATCCCTAGGAAATTTACAATTTGTTGGATAAGAGTATTGAGGTGTTTTGCGGGTTTAGAGGTGATTTTATCGGGAACGCCACCTAATCCTTCTTGGATAAGTTGTCGAATCGACCAACCCGCACAGTATCCAGAGAACATGGATAAGTCGTGGATATGGAAATCTGCATTGGAGTGAGCCGCCGCAATTTCTGGCGTATAAATATTTTTTAACCAATAGTTTGCAGTAATTGAGCCAGAGTTGTGCAGGATAAGCCCACCTAAGGAGAAATTGACATTTGCATTTTCGTTAACCCGCCAATCGGATTGGTTTAGATAGCCATCCATTGTTTTGTTGATGTCTAATGCAAGCTTTTGAGTGTCACGGATAGATTCGTGTTGTGCTCTATAGATAATGTATGCCTTTGCTGTTTCTACCTCTTGGCCTTCGATAAGAACGGTTTCAACTACGTCCTGAATCTCTTCGATTGCAGGAACAGAGTTTTTATGTCTTGTTGACATAAGTTGAATTAACTTAGATTCTACGTTTGAAGTGAGTTGTTCAATTTTTTCACTTGCCACATCTACGTTAGCGGCTTTAAATGCACGACTGATAGCACTAGAGATTTTGTATCGATCGTAGTGTGTTGTTTGCCCGTCACGTTTTACAATTTGGGTAATGGGGAACTCTGTTCTTGTTTTTTTGTGAGCTCCGAGAAACTCATTCCAATCGTTTGTTTTTTGACTCATTGTATTCTTTCCTTCTTTGTATTTCTAAATTGATTTATTTTTCGTGGACTAAATCAATTTCGTTTTTAAATTCTTCTAAATCTTCGAATGCTCTGTAGACAGAAGCAAATCGAATGTAGGCTACTTTGTCTAGGTGATACAGGTGCTTTAATACCATTTCTCCTAATTCTTCGGAGGAGAGTTCCCTCGATTCGTGGGCAGCTTGTTCTGCACTATCTTCGATAGCATTAAGCGTATTTTCTAGGTCGGTAGCGGTTATCGGACGTTTACGAAGTGAAATAGAAATCCCTCTGCGTAACTTTTCTTTGTCAAAAAGTTGGCCATGTCCATCCTTTTTTAGGATAATGAGTGGCTTTTCTTCGATTTTTTCATAGGAAGTAAAACGATAGCCGCAAAGATTGCATTCTCGCCTACGCCTTATGGCTGTAGCGGGTTGATTGCTTCGAGAATCGAGAACGCGGTCATCATTTTGTTTGCATTTTGGACAAGTCACATTTACTCCCCTTAGTGTTTTTCGACCTTATAAAATACAATATCATACAACATATAGTATGTCAAACCCCTTTTGCAAAAAAAGTGGAAAAAAAATATTCTCTTGTTTATCAAATGAATTTTATTCTATATAATGAGATAGACGATTTAGGAGCTTATATGCAAAGATTTTTACCCTTATTGTTTTTGTTTTTTTTCTTTGTTGGGTGCACTCAAAATATAAGAACGATAAATTACGAGAAGAATTTCTCTCCAAAATTTTCAAGTTGGATTCCAACTTATTATTCTGGCGCCATGCCAGTCGAGTCCATTTTCGAAATTGAAAATAATCAAGCATTTACAGTCATAGAATCTGGGCCAAAGGATCTAATAGAAGATTCGAGAAATTTATCTTTTTTTTATATTGTATTTTCTAAGCCCGTTGTTGAAGAAACAATGGTTGGAAAGACAACATCAAAGATACCTCATATCAAAATTTCACCCTCAATAGACGGTGTCTATCATTGGGTAGGGCAAAATACTTTGTTATTTCGTCCTAAAAAAAATTTTTTTGAAGATGGAGAATATAGGGTTACCGTCGATTCAAATTTTTCATCCATCAATAAAGAACTTTTATCTGCAAACTATTCTTTTAGTTTTACACCTAGGGTGTTTCAAATATTTGACTTCTGGGCAGGAGGCTATTCTTCTGTTCTCAATAACTATGAGCGTCAATCAAAAAATCTTCATCCCAAAAATCTAAAGCGACTCTATATCGAAACATTATATGAATTCCCAGTCAATCTTTTAAAAGAACAATTAGAAGTGCGTAGTGGTCTTCGCTCTCTTCGCTATAACTTAAAATTGCTTGACGAAAAAATAGAGGGCTCTAATCACTGCGTATATCGCATAGCTATCAGAGAAAAGGTAGAAGAGGGAGCAAAGCTTCAATTGTTTTTAAATGAACTCCCTCTCGATGGGAAATCCATTGGGCTAGCATCAGCATTTAAATTAGAAAAAATTTATTACGACTATGATTATCAAAGACTTTTTCATTTTTCAGATAGGCCAAATATTTCTTTCTTAACAATGGAATTTTTTGCACCAGTTAAAAAAGAATCGTTAAAAAATAGAATACTCATCAATAATGAAGTTGTGGATCTCTCGCTCTTATCGGCACGAGGAAATAGAATCCTCTATTTTGGATGTCTACTTGAAGGTGAATATCAAAATACGATAACACTTAAAGCGGGATTAGAAGATATTTTTGGAAATAAGATTGCTTCTGATTATCACCATACAATTTATGGCAAGCAAAAGCATTCTTATATTTATTCTCCCTACAAGCAAATTAATTATCTATCTAAATCAAATCCTCATTTGCAATTAGAAATGGGGGAAGCCTATAATGGTCATTGGAAGATTTATCCAATAAATAAGAGGCAAGAAAATACAAGATCGGATGCCGTAGAGATCCCATGGAGCGTCGAAAATGCGAAATATCCCTATTTAGCTACAGCTTCATTAAATTCGCTTATTCAAGAAGATCAAATTCAACTAACATCATTTACTGCAGAATACCATAGTGAAGAATCGGGCAAGGAAGTAAAAGAGTACCAGTTCCAACTCACCTCAACAGGGCTCACATTGTTAGTCGGGAAAAATAGTCTTCAAGGTTTTGCTGTTTCTCTTGAAAATAGCAACATTATTCGGGAGGGGAGCGTTTCTCTCCAATTAAGCGACGGCTCTCGGCACAACACGACAATAACCGAGAAAGGATTTTTTTCCTATACATTACCCCAATCAAACTCGGATTTACGCGACAAACCTTTATTAGTAGAGCTCACGACTCCATTTGATTCGATCTCGTTCCCTGTAGAGCCTAAGGCAGCAGAATATATAAGCGAAACGGCTCAAATATCGCTGCGTAAATCCTACCTTATTCCAGACAAGCGCCTCTATCAAGGAGGAGAAACGCTCTCTTTAATCATTGGGGATCTATCAAATTCAAGAGGCTCTTACACTATCAGCCTAAGTCGTATTCAGCCCTACCCACAAGAATACAACCGAATCCGAGGAACGATTAGTAAATCCGGATTTTTTGAAGACAAAATAGAGCTTCCACGCGGGTTGCCTTCTGGGCAATATTTAGTCTCGTACCAGGGGCAAAGCAGCAAGGGTGAAGTCGTCATCCAGGTCGAAAATAGACAGTTGTCATCGTTTGTAATGACCGACCGAAAAACCTATCTCCCAAATGACATTGCAAATGCCTCCGTCGTTTGGAATAGTCGACAATCCGTTGCATTGCCTGTTGGAAGTGAAACCATTTTAGAGATGAAATCCTCTTCCATCCCGTTTGACTCCGATAAACGACTTTGGTCTGAAAGCTATATTGGCTCGCTTAGCCTTGATGCCAATCAAAAAACGAGCAATCACCTTTTATACAGCGACGAATCTGGAACCACACAGTTTAGACTTGGCCTTAAAGGCATTAATCCGCAGGGCAAATTTCAGGCGTTTCAAATTGAATTGAATCCCCGCGTGATGTATAGAAATCGCTTCGTGGGAGGAGTCGGCGAAGTTGTCAATTTTTTTCCAGCTTCCGAATTTATCGAAGCACGACTAACAAATACAAAAGAGGGTAATTCTGTTGATGCGAGAAAGAGATTTAAAGTCGAGTATCGTATTGCATCTTTTCTTGATGAGAGCGACGATGATGAGGAAAATTTTCTTGTCACTATGGAAGTCTATTCAGTTGGAAGCTCAAACGAGGCAACGGAAACTATAGGGAAATGGGTCAAACGAGGCAAGCGTGATTCAAACCATTTTTCTCTCTCCATAGCGAAAGCAGGAAAGTATCGAATTGTTCTAAAAAGTGAGGATAGCAATCATAATATCATACTCACCGAAATTCCAATTTATGTGCTAGGAAGAGATAGCCAAAGTGATTATGTCGCTCTTGAATCCTTAATAATAAGTGATAGCTACGATAGTAGTGCTCAAGTATGGGTCAATCTTCCAAAAGAAAAAAATATGATACGCGGTGAAAATATTGCTATTGTCAAAGAGCGTGCAGATTCAAGCCAAATTATATTGCTTCCCTCTATAGAAGGGAGCGAAGTGGTTAATATTCCCATCGAGCGAGAAGATTCTCCAGGGGTTAAACTACACCTAATTGCATGGGATTCCTTTTTAGATAAAGAGTTTCAAAAAGGACTTTATGAAACCTCTTATCAGACCCTTTTAGCGACAAATTATTTGGAAATAGGGCAGACAGAGGCGTCGGTAGACAAAATTTTTGTAGAATCTTCTGATAGACTTGTTGCTGGTAAAAAGGTTCGATTTAATGTAAGGTTGGGTGTTGATGGATTTGGTGAAGGCGGTTTTTCTTTTTTTCTAAAAGAAAAAGGCGAAATGATGGACGAAATGCTCCCCTATCTTAACGATTCGCACTTTCATGAGACATTTCATCAAAATAAATTGGTATTTCATGATACAAGAAGCTGGTTGACCGATTCAAAGTTTAGCCAAAGTGATTTATCCGAGATTCTAGCCGATCAATCCACCTCTTTTCTTATGGTTAATGACCTAAATTGGGAAAGACTTTATCATTTTACCTCAAAAGAAGAAATGGATATCGAGTTTCAACTTCCGGATAAAGCTGGAAATTATGAACTTGTTCTTTTTGGCCTGCAAAATAAAGTTCCGTTTGTGAAAATAGAAGAGTTTGTTATTTTAAATGAACCTGAATTTGTATTTGATATTCCATCGCAGTTGTTCACACGTGACTTTACCGTTGGAAAACTCTATCTAAAAGAATTTTCTAATGTCGATTCTAAATTTGCAGCTAATGTAGAAATTCAAGTATTAGAAAAAGAAACAAAAAAATCAATCTTTTCTTCTAATGATATTG
>CAYJGX010000074.1:437-10756 GCA_964369795.1 uncultured Spirochaetaceae bacterium | reverse complement strand
GTTTAAGCAAATAAAAAAACTCATTTCACCGCTAACACCCCCTAATTTTGAAATAGAGGGTGCTGTACGCCTTATTTTAAAAGATAAAAATATTAAAGTCCCAAAGGGTTGGTCAATGAAAAATCCAAGGTATTCAACAAAAAAAAGCACCCTATAGTAAATAGAGTGCTTTTTTTTATGGATTTAAGAATCTTATTGAACTCGAATTTGAATTTCTAATTGAGATTCTACTCTTGTGAGGATTTGCTCAATTTGTTGAGCGAATCGATCACTGTCAATTAAGGATTGTTCAAAGTAGGTTAAGACTTTTTCGTAGTCCCGTGCTGCATAAGCATTAATTCCAAGAGAGTAATAACAAAGGCTCTTATCTCCGTTTAATTGAATCGCTGAATTGTAATAAAATTCTGCCATGGCATAGTCTTTTTCATCGTACGCAATAAGACCTAAGTAGTAGTACGGAATATAGTTTTCATCTTCTAATGTAATTGAGCGTAAGAAATTTTCTTTAGCTAGCTCGAAATCTTCATCGTTATATGAATAAATTCCGTCTTCGACTAATTCTGGGAAAGTGCTTCGTTGGTTGATATAATCTACAAAGTCTTGTTCAAACTTGTTTGCATTGACCCAATTAAAAATTTGTTTTAAAGAATTTTCATTTTTCTTTAAAGAATTATTTTCGTTGGAAATTGCTTGAATAGAATCCCATACAATTCGGTTGTAATTTGGATCTGGATAATTAAGTAAGAAATTTAGAATACCCCATGAGTAAGCGTAAAATTGATTTGGGTTTTCGCTGATTAGACTGCTATCCATAAATAGGAAATCGTATAGGTTTTCAATCTCATGTTCGTCGGCAAGAAATTCTTTCAAAGTATTAAGCCATGTTAGATTTTCTTTGTAATAAACTTTGTCTCGTTGTTCTCTGTATTTACATTTTTCGAAATAAATGGAGAAACCTTTTTCTAACCAAAGTGGTGGGTTTGCTACATAATTTCTAAAGTATTGTACAAAAGCATAGTGTTGTAGTTTTTTGTAAAATGAAGTGATGTCAGATGTGATATATCCAACTAATTCATTATTTTCGGAATGCGAATATTGGATAAAAACAAAGTTAGAATCTGTTTTTATTGTTCCAGTTAGATAAAGATCAAAATCTTCTTTGTTTGCAAATATTTTAACATTGAATGGAGAAGTGACTTCATCTACACTAAAATGAAAATAGCTATTAAAGAAATTAAAGAATGCATCGAGTTGATTTGAAAGGAAAGCACCATCTTCGGTTGTGAATGGATGAGTGACTTCGTAGAAATTGCTTTTTGCAACTTGATATAAAACTTCGGTTCCCTCTGGAATCTGAAACTCACGACTTAATTCTGGAACAATAGAAACTTCTTCGATCTCTTCGTCGTTTGCGATTTCTGCCACTTGAGTTGCTTCTTCTATTTCGGTTGCCTCTACAACTTCGGTTGCCTCTACAACTTCTGTAGCTTCAACTTCTGTAGCTTCAACTTCTGTAGCTTCAACTTCTGTAGCTTCAACTTCTTCAGTCGCTTCGACAACTTCTGTAGCTTCAACTAATTCGGTTGGATCTGCTACTTCTGTAGTCTCGCTCACTTCGGATGTTTCGGAAGCCTCTGTTTCTTCGACTGCATTTACAATTTGCGTTGCTTCTACAACTTCGGCAGTTTCTGCACTTTCTGTTACTTCAGCGTCATCAGTCACTGTAGCTTCTAGGGCTGATGATTGCATTGCTAAATTTGCAGCTTTTAATAGTTCTTGATAATCCGGTTCGACTGATTGCGCTTGCAATATGAAAGGGATAGATAACACTGTGAATGATGCAATTAATTTTTTCATAAACATTCCTTTTGTTGTTAGTATACTCTATTTTATAATGTTTTTTTGATTCGGTCAAACGTTTTATTGCTAAAAAATGATTTATTTAATCTCAGATAGCTCAATATCGAGTTTTCCTATCATAATTCCAGTATATTTTTCGATACTAGAGATAATATAGGTCTGATATTCCTGTAAATGAGAGGCTAAACCATGTCCGATAGGGACTATTACCGAAATTTCTGTATGATATTTATTTTTAACTTTTTTTATTGTTAGCTTTTTAATATTGTATTCTGAGTTAAATTCATCGGTACAATGATAAATCATTTGAGCTAAAGCAGAGTCTGATAAAACTACTGATCCTTTTTGAGTGAAATCGGGACGGATAATTGATTTCTCTACTTTGAGTTTAGGAGAATTTGCATTATTTGTTTTTTTGATAGGGCTCTTGAAATTGTGTTTTATAAACATTTCCAGTTTTTCTGCGATTATGTTAGGATAATTCTTTTTTATTTCTAAGGTGGGGACTGGGATAACATGCTTACCGTCTACTTCACGTGAGTTAAGTGCTCGTTTGATCTCTTCTTGGCTTGAAATATCTTCTATTTTTATTATTTTGAAAGGATTGGGGAGGCCTATTTTAGCACAAATGATTTTAACCATTTTGTCGCTTGTTCCAATAAGTAATATTTTAGATGGATTGTGCTTGCGAATGAGGCTAGCGACAGTGTTGCAGTGATCTTTGTCCTCGAAAATGGCCGTTTTAATAGCTTTTATATAATGTTCTTCTCGCTTAGCCGACTTTCCACCGATAATAGAATTTTTATATATTAAAAGACCGTCGTCAATGATGTAGTCAATTTGATATTTTTGAGCAATTAGCTTCGCACGAAAACTTTTTCCAGTTCCGCTACGTCCGACAAGAGCATAAACTTTTTTCTTTTTGAATAATGAAAAAACTCGATTCAACATACTTTATTATAACAGATTTTTATGATAATATTAAGTCATATTTTTGTAAATTAAGGAATAATTTTGAACCAATATAAATGCTTTGCTAAAGAGGGTCGATATATTTGTATCCTTTTCTTTTTTCTACTCATATTGCCTCTAATTTTATTGCCTTCTAACGAATCGGAATTACAACCTATTCCAAATTTTTTTACAATTCAAGTCGAAACTGCCATTGCAAATGAATTTTCACAAGCACTAGATCGTTTCCAAATTGAAAACTTTAATCCTTATAATCAAACATTTTCATTTAATGACTATGGACAGTACAAAACACTTGCTCTGTCCGAACTTAACAACCGTTTTTACACACAAGATATTCGCTTCGATCCTTACATGAAATCTTTACAACGATTTTTTTATCAAGAAGAGGGGAAAGTGACCTTTTATCTAAATGCCGATTTGCCCTCCGTTTTATTGGCTTTAAAAATTTTATTTGCCTTTGCTTCGTTAAGTGGATGGTCTATTGTTGGATTTAGTATTCTTAAATTTGTAATTTTATTTATTTTTACTATCGTTCTATTTTACATTTTATTTAAGAAAAATTCTCAAATGAGATATTTGTTAATCTTCTTTTTTATTCTTAATTTTGCCCTTGTAATAAACGGATCTCTTTATTTATGGATTTGGGGGATATTTTTATCATTTTTATCTTTTCTTTTTTTTCAAAAGGAATCGATTCCATTAAGAAGAAAATTTCGATATGGCTATCAGTTTGATAAAGCCGATTTTAGCCGCTACAAGATATTGTTCCTTGTTGCAATTATTTTACCTCTTTTGTTTTTGCCAATTGTTTCCTTAAGTTTTATCTCAATCTTAAGCATATTGCTTATTATCTTATCTGCCTTTCTCATCAACTTTATATATGTTGCCTATCTCTATAACCAAGAAAAAAAACCAGGATATTCTGGTTTTCTTATGCATCCTTTTTTAAAACAAATTTCTATAGATAAAAAGATTCGATTATATAGATTCCTTTTTGTCATAGTTTTGCTCTTGTTGCCAATCCTTTTACTATCAAATATTTCATTAAATAATTCTTCTCTATCTTTAGAGAAAGTAGCTACTATCAATAAAATCGATAAAATCAATCTTAACAATAATCATTATCCTAATTATATCTCATATCAAAAACATCACCTTTATCAACAACAGTACCCATACGGAATTACTTGGAATGAAATTTCAGATATCACTCAAGAGAAATTCGATATTCATCAATATGAACTAAAAAATAAAAAAATCTCTTTATTTAACGAAACAATTGTACTATACTCTAATGAGAGTATGGCAAGAAGTTTTTCCGAAATTATTTTTGAAAAGACTTTTCTCGGGAATAGTACAAATATCCGTTTATATGGCAATAATAGTTTGTCTCAAAAAACATTGATAATCCGATATCTTTTTGTCTTTGCGGTCATTTTATTTCCAACTCTTTTTGCCTTCGTATTTATTTTATCGTACAATAAAGTAACTCACGGAAACAAAAATCATTTTATTTTTATAAAGGAGTAATTTAGCAATGAAGTTTAAAGTGAAAGGATTTAAACGGGGTGGTGTTCACCCTCATGATATGAAAAATCTCTCTAAAAATGCTAAAATTACACGAATCCCTTTGCCTCAATTTTTAACAATCCCTCTTTCGCAACACATTGGAGCGCCTGCAGTTTTATCTGTTGCAGTAGGCGATAGCGTTACAATCGGACAAAAAATAGCAGAGCCTGCAAGCTTCGTTTCTGCGGCTATCCATTCGCCTGTCGATGCAATCGTTAAAGAAATAAAAGAGGTTATTTTGCCTAACGGTATTAAATCTTCTGCCATTGTCTTAGAATGCAATCCAGAACAGAATGAGGTCACTTATAACGAGGTTTCCTTAGATACGCTTTCTAACGAGGAAATTTCTAACAGAATCATTGAGGGAGGAATTGTCGGTTCGGGTGGAGCTACTTTTCCTACGCATATTAAGTTAATGGTACCCAAGGGCAAAAAAGCCCATACCCTCATAATTAATGCGGTCGAATGTGAGCCCTACCTAAACGCAGATAACCGCCTTATGCAAGAAATGCCTTTTGAAATACTTAAAGGGCTTCAAACGGTGGTAAAGCTTGTGGCTCCATCAAAAATTATTATTGGTATCGAAAATAACAAGCCAGAAGCCATTGCAATCATGAAAGAGGCTATTTTAAAAGAAAACCTACCTTATGAAGTGATGCCGTTACGAGTTCGATATCCTCAAGGAGATGAAAAACAGCTCATTCAAGCGGTAACGAACAAAGAGCTTCTTTCGGGTTCGCTTCCCATCGATATGGGGTGTATAGTTATTAATGTGGGGACCTTGTTTGCCATTTATGAGGCAGTCTTGCTGAATAAACCTTTTTACGAAAGGGTGATTTCAGTCACTGGCTCTGCAATCAAGAATCCTAGTCAATTTCTTGTGCCTGTCGGCGTTCCTTTTAGTCATTTAATAGAGCAAACAGGCACTTCTCACGAGGTAGCAAAATGGGTGGTGGGTGGTCCCATGATGGGATTTTCATTCTACGATTTAGAATCGACATGGGCAACGAAGGGTTCAAGCGGATTGTTAGGGCTCACTTTGAAAGAAACAGGAAAATCGAATCAGACTGCCTGTTTGAACTGTGGCCGTTGTATTTCGGTTTGTCCAATGGGATTGCAACCGACAAAATTATTTAAATATTCTACCAATAAAAAAATGGAATTAGCTTTAAATGATGGTTTATTAGATTGTAAAGAGTGTGGCTCTTGCGCATATATTTGCCCCGCAAAAGTTCCTTTAGTTCAAGGATTTAAGTTTGCAAAAGCTCAAGCGAGAATGGCACAAGCAAAATAGGAATTTATTATGAAAAAATTTATATCTAATCTAACAAAAAAATATTCAACAAAAAAAGATATGCCAGAAGGGTTATTAGTGAGCACATCACCTCAAATAAAATCAAAAGGCAGTACAGCGAGAATCATGTGGACAGTTTTTGCCGTTTTACTTTTACCTTCAATTTGGGGAGTCATTGTTTTTGGACTTTCTGCACTCTTAATTTTGCTTACATCTATTGCCACAGCTCTTTTAGCCGAATATATTATCAACTTAAAAACAAAAAAATTAACCATTACCGATGGCTCGGCTGCTGTCACAGGACTTTTAGTGGGGATGAATATGCCTCCAGCTATGCCCCTGCATATTCCAATTTTATCGACTTTGTTCGCTATTTTAATTGTTAAATGGACCTTTGGTGGATTAGGGAAAAACTGGGCAAACCCTGCAATTGCGGGGCGAGTATTTGCATTTTTATCTTATTCAAAAGAGATGACGACATGGGAGGCACCGCGTTTTCCATGGACCGAGTACCAATTTGTAGTAGATTCGACTACAACCGCAACACCCCTAAGTTACATAAAAAATGGCGAAATTTTTCCTTATTCCATTTCTCCCTTAACCGATGCCTTCTTAGGCCTTACCTCTGGTTCGATAGGAGAGATTTCGGCTCTTTTGTTAATTGTTGCGGCAGCTATTTTATTTATTAGAAAAATTATTACGTGGGAAATTCCACTCTCTTTTATTGCAAGTTTTAGTCTCCTTGCATTTCTTTTTGCATCTTCGCTTAGACCTGAACTATTTCAAGGAGAAGAGGGAAGTTTTCTATTTATAAATTTTAAAAATATATTGCTAGAACTTTGCACGGGTGGATTTTTACTAGCAGCCTTTTTTATGGCTACCGATATGGTGACAAGTCCTGCTACCCGAATGGGAATGATTATTTTTGGTTTTGGATGCGGATTTCTGACTTTCATGGTAAGATATTTAGGGAATTTCCCAGAAGGAGTCTCGTTAGCTATCTTATTTATGAACATTTTAACTCCATTATTAGACCGATATATTCAACCTAAAAAATTTGGAGCGTTAAAAAAAATCAATAGGAAAAAAGAGGTTTAATATGGCAACAAAATTCAATATTTTTTTAAAAAATTCTTATGCAACATTATTTCTTGTTATTGTCGTTTTATCCTGTGTTTTCTTACTTTTTTTTGTTAACTTGCTTACAAAAGATAAAATTGCAGAAAATAATTCTTCAGCAGAGCAAACCGCAGTCCTTTCTATGCTAGGAGTAGAGGAACTACCGAGTTTTGTTTGGCAAGAGGCTGGAATGAATGCTTCTATAGTAAAATTTGCATCTATCTCTATAAAAAATGAATATTTTTATCTTGTTAATTTAAACGCGAGTGGCTATGCCGGACCTATTGTTCTTAGTGCACTTTACGATATACAGGGCCGATTCTTAAAAGGAACGATTGTGAATCATACAGAAACAGATGGAATTGGATCTAAAATAGCCGAAGAGGGCTATTTTGATAAGTTTTATGGTTTAGGTGTAGAAGAAGCGATTCCGACTGAAAAAGGGATGTTGAAGGTCGATACCGTCAGTGGTGCAACTGTCTCTTTTATCGCGGTTGCTAAAGCGCTTGAAAGTGGCTCTAATTTTATTAAAGAATTAGGAGCTGTCAATGAATAATAAAAATGTCAATTTATTAACATCTGGTTTTTTGTACGAGAATCCTGTATTTGTCTTATTGCTTGGTTTATGTCCTGCCTTAGGGGTAACGACAAAAGTCTCTAGTGCCATTATGATGGGGGCAGGAGTTATTTTTGTATTATTGGGTTCGAACATTGTTATTAGTGCTTTAAAAAAAGTAATTCCAAGCAAAGTACGAATACCCGTTTATATTGTCGTCATTGCAACATTTGTGACCATTGTCGATCTTGTGATGAATGCCTACTTAAATGACGTTTATCAAACAATGAAGCTATTTATCCCGCTTATCGTTGTAAATTGTATTGTTTTAGGGCGTGCTGAAGCCTTTGCAAGTAAGAATTCAATTTTCGATAGCATTCTCGATGCTATTTCTATGGGAATTGGTTTTACGATTGCCCTTGTATCCATTGCACTTGTACGTGAAGTTTTAGGTTCGGGACAAATTTCGTTGCCAGGGATTTCTAATCCAATTAGTCTTGGTTTTGAGGGATCGAAATTACTAGTCTTGCCACCTGGTGCCATGATTGTCATTGGCTTACTAAAAGTTCTATATGATTTAATAATTAGTTATAGAAAGAATGGTGTTAAGGGGGAAGAATAATGGATTTTGCTCAAGTCTTTGGTATTTTTGTTAGTTTTAGCTTGATTAATAACTTTGTCCTTAATAAATTTCTAGGGATATGTCCATTTATTGGAGTTTCGAAAAATATAGAATCGGCTATAGGGATGGGCTTTGCAGTCACATTTGTGATGGGGCTTGCTTCTTTTGTTACGGCTCTCTTATATAAGTGGTTTTTGATTCCATTACAAGCACAATATCTTAAAATTGTATTGTTTATTTTAGTTATTGCATCGCTTGTTCAATTAGTGGAAATGGTAATACAAAAGTTTTCACCTCCTTTGTATAAGGCACTTGGTATTTATTTGCCTCTTATTACAACAAATTGTGCTGTTATGGGAATTGCACTTATCAATTTAGATGAAAGCTATTTTATACAAAATGGAGTATTGCAACCCGGTGGTGAACTTGTTAGTTTAGTGGCTGGATTAGCTGGAGGTATTGGCTTTCTTATTTCTCTTCTGCTAATGTCCTCTATTCGTGAAAAATTAGAGTTAAATGGTGTTCCAAAAGCTTTTAAAGATGTTCCTATTGCTTTTATTACTGGGGGTTTAATGGCGATGGGTTTTATGGTTTTTGATAGAGCGATGATATCTGGACTAATGAATTAAAGGATGTATTGATGACTATAGTATTTGTATTTTTATTTTTTTTAGCAGTCTCATTGTTTTTTGGAATAGTCCTTTCTCTAGCAGCGAAATATTTAGCAGTAAAAAAAGACCCTCGAATAGAAGCAATTATCGATATTTTACCTGGGGCAAATTGTGGTGCTTGTGGATATCCTGGATGTTCGGGATATGCGGAGGCTATTGTGCATGAAGGCGCAAAGCTAAATTTATGTACTCCTGGCGGAGCGGCTGTCATAAAAGAAATATCTTTATGTATGGGAGTCGAAGCATCCGATTCTAATACCACTCCACTTGTTGCCTATATTCACTGTAAAGGAAGTGATGATAAAGCGAGTAATAAATATTTATACGAAGGATTGCAAGATTGTCAGGCTCAAGTAGCATTGTATGGTGGAGCAAAAAGTTGTCAATATGGATGCCTTGGTAATGGAAGTTGTATTAAAGTTTGCCCAGCCGATGCCATTTTTAAAACAGGAAATGGAATTGTCGAGGTAAATAAGAATAAATGTATTGGTTGTGGATTGTGCGTTGATGCTTGCCCAACTTCAGTTATTCGAATGATTCCTAGCACGGCTGAATATGTTGTTGCCTGTAATTCTAGAGAAAAAGGGGCTGTAACGCGAAAACAATGTAAAGTAGGTTGTATTGCGTGCAGGTTATGTGAAAAAAAATCGCCTGAAGGTGGCTTTATTATACAAGACAATTTAGCTATTATAGATTATAATGCTACAGGAGAACGTGATTTGGCACTTGCTTCTTGCAATCCAAAGTGCATATTAAAGATTAAATAAAGATGGATAAACTTAAACTAGTATTTGGAACATATAATCAATTAGATCCCTCATTATCTCTAAGCGAACAAGAAAAAGTTTACACTCTTTCTTTCCTACCATTTATTCAACTAATGATCGAAAAAACAAAATGTAAGTTCGTCTGTTATTACAGTTCAAATTTACTAGAATGGTTAGAGAATCATCACAAAGAATCTATTATTTTATTACGAGAATTGATACAAGCGAAACGATTAGAATTGTTAGTCACAGGATTTAATGAACCCATTATGTCTTTATTGTCTTCGATAGACCGCAGTTTACAATACGAAGAAACGTTTTTATTACATTCAAGATTATTTTCAAAAAAATTTAAAGGTGGATATTTACCGTTAAATTTATGGGAATCTTCATATTGTTATACCTTAAAACAAAATAATTTAAACTATGCTTTTTTATCATCCTTTTTATTTGAAAAAGCAGGGTATAAGCGAGAAGATTTATCTCAACCTTTTATTACAGAAGACCAGGGGAAATTGTTAACGGTTTATCCCATTTTTGATTTTCTAACTGAGCTTTTAGCTTCTAACAGCCCCGATGAATTTCTTAATCAGATTTCAAAATATTCCTTATCTCAAGGTACTGTAAGTTTGATTTGCAATGGAAATCTTCTTGGAAAAAAGGGGACTATGTTTGAGGATATTTTTTCTTCAAATAAAATTGCTAACATTCTAGACGAAATTTTAAATAGAAAATCTTTGTTTTCGATGGAGTTGGCTCAAAAAGAATATAAAATTCATAAACAACCTAAAAAAATATATTTTAATTCTAATCAAGATTCAATCATTGGATTTAAAATGCAACCCATCGATGTAGAAGTTTATCTTACGAGTATCGAAAAACACTT
>CAYJGX010000074.1:0-427 GCA_964369795.1 uncultured Spirochaetaceae bacterium | reverse complement strand
AAAGAATTAAATATACATACTTTTTTAGACAAAGGCTATTTTAGACAATTTCTTGTAAAATATAGTGAAATTAACTACATATATAGTAAAACCCTCTATTTAGCAAAACTTTTAAATCAAAGTCATACGGACAAAGAGCGGAAAAAACTTGCAAAATCTCATTTGCTTGTTGCCCAATCTGGCTATCCCTATTTTCATGCAGAGAATCATTCTGGAATCTACCTTAACTCATTTAGAAAAAAAATATATCATGAATTACTAGAAGCCGAGCGACTACTACGAGTGAGCCCATATGTTCAAAATATTGTTAAAACCGACATCAATATGGATGGAATCGATGAATATTTATATAGCAGCCAAAATTATAATGCTTATATAACTCCTTTAGGTGGAGAAATATTTGAATTAGATTATTTTCCCGCGAGAA
>CAYJGX010000073.1:8720-11020 GCA_964369795.1 uncultured Spirochaetaceae bacterium | reverse complement strand
GAAAAAAGTGGGATGAATTAAATGCTTTCAAATAAAGTAAATTTAAAAGATATGGCAAGTGAAATTATTTTAGAAAATAATGATCTATCTAGGTATCAAATTCTTGGTTTAGATAAGGAAAATGATATTTTAGCTCTTAATTGTGATAAGGGAGGTTCTGAAACACTTTTATTTTTTCGAGGAGATGAAATTTATGAGGAAATTGACCTTTTCGGACTACTCAATCTTATCTATGTAGAGAACGAGTTTATAGTAAAATATCTAGGTCCTGACGAGGAATTTTACTATAAATCTTTTTCTTTTAAAAATGGTCAATTTATAGAAGCAGAGTATGTGTTGGATTTAAACGGCTATGTCCCTGACGTTAATGAAGAAATGATTCAAGCTTGGGCTGGTTTTTCTACAGATATTTTTTATAAAAATGATGAGCCTCTTTTTTTAGACTACAAGCACTACCAGTATGAGGTAGATACCACGAATAAGAAATTGATCTACAGAGGTAAGCCTTTTAGTCATTATATAGAAAGAGAATTATTGCGTTGTTCACAAGGCAATTCTATTTTTATGAGTGCTGTTAAAGGAAAGGATTATTTATATTTTGATTACAATTTTGAAACACAAGATATGGCTAACTATAATTTTAATAAATATACAATGAACGATGCAGAAATTGTTGGTAATATTTTGTATTTTACTGGGTTAGAATGTGCAACTAAGAATAGGGTTGTCGGTAAATTAGATTTAGTTTCTGCCGCAAACGATATGACTAAAGAAGCTGTTATTATTCAAGAATTAGATTTTGGTGGCGAAAAAATCGATTTGATAAATATGAAGTAGTTTAAAAGATTGATGGCTTGTCCGAGAGGGCAAGCTTTTTTTTATTGTTTATTTTAAAAATTGAAAAGTTAGCTCTTGACTTTGTTATTGCACAATTGTACAATAAGCACAAGAGGTAAATTATGGAAGCCGTTTGTGATGCAAGTAGCATTTTAGCCGTTTTACTAAACGAGCCAGAAAAAGAGAGTATCGTAGAAAAGTGTGCCGGAAAATCTTTAGTCGCTCCCGCTTGTCTCCAATACGAAATTGGGAATGCTGTTAGTGCTCTAATGAAACGAAAGCGCTTAACTTCAGTAGATTCGGTTGCTGTTTATCATGAATTTCTAAAAGTGCCCATGAAAGAAATCGAGGTCGATATTCCTCATGCAATCTTACTTTCTGGCGAAGATAACACCTATGCCTACGATAATTATTATTTAGCCTGTTGTTTGCGAAATAATTTGCCATTACTAACCTTAGACAAAAAGCTAGCGGAATCTGCTAGCAAAAGGGGGATTACATGCTTGTAATGACTTATTCTAATGCGAGACAAAATTTTTCATCGGTGCTAGACCGAGCAAAAAAAGATGGAGCGGTTCGTGTCACGCGGGCAGACGGATCTAACTTTAAAATTATTCCCGAAGAACCGACAACCAGCCCGTTCGACGGAATTGGTACAAATATTTATTTACAACCCGGTCAGTTGCAAGAAGGATTGGCAGATTCAAAAGAATATATGAACAATCGCTATTAAGTTTACTAGAAAATTAGTAGAATTAACTAGCATTTAACTTGAAAATTCTGGGGCAAGCCTTTTGTGTTAAATTGATGTTAAATAAAAAAATAGCCATTGTTGATTTTTGTTGACTCATGTAGTATTCTAATTATTAAGGGGTTTTTTATATGAAAAAGAAAATACTAATAATGCTCGCAGTCCTTTCTACCTTGCTTATTTTTGTATGGGTTTCCGTTGCTCTTCATCCAGATTTTAAATACTTTAGTTCGAATACTATGTTGCTCGAAGAAAATGGTTTACCACTAGTCATTGCGCACGGGGGTGGAAATGAAGAATTTCCAGATAATACGCTTGAGGCCTGTTATAACGCCTATCATGCAGACAATAATGTTATGCTCGAACTCGATACTTCCATCACCAAAGATGGGGTAGCGGTTCTCACTCATGATACGACACTTGACTACCGAACCAACGCACGTGGGAAATTTGAAGATTGGACTTATACCGATCTTGTAGAACAAAGGGTCGATTTTTCTTATCTGAACGAGCGAAAGAAGGTGCGTGGCAAAAAGAGGGGACCCATTACCAAAGAAGTTAAGTACACCGATTTCTATGGCAAAGAGGTGACCCCGCTCGATGTCGTTTACCCAGAGGGAGTTGTCGCTCGAGATCCAAAATTGTTTTTGGTCTCCACCTTTGAAGAGGTCTTGCAAGCTTTTCCTAACAATCCCATCAACATAGAAATTAA
>CAYJGX010000073.1:0-8710 GCA_964369795.1 uncultured Spirochaetaceae bacterium | reverse complement strand
CGTTAGACGAGGTGATACGTCTTATTACGAAATACAATGCTTTTGATCGCGTTGTCTTAGCGAGTTTCCACGAAAGCATTTACAATGAGCTTAAATCGCTTGTCTTAAAATATCAGGCAGAGGGGATTACCATGATGATTAGTCCGACTTTTAGTGGAGTTGCTAAAATGTACTTTGGAAGTCTTTTTGGGGTTGATGTCTTTTATGATGAACCTGTTAGCGTCATGCAAGTTCCAATGGGTGCCTTTTGTCTAAGGATTGCCACAAAACGTTTTGTGCGTGCCTGCCATAGTCATAATATTGCCGTTCATTATTGGACAATAGACGATATCGATGATATGCAGCGTTTAGTTGATATTGGGGCCGATGGAATTATGACAAATCTGCCTCATACCTTGAAGTCGGTTATCGACTCTAACAGAGACTAATCAATTAATATCAACAAACATCAACAAATTTTACTTGAAACATTTTAAAAATCTTCTATCTTTTTGGTAGGAGGTTTTAAAATGAACCAAGTATTATGGGATGCGTTACGATGTTATGAAGTAGATGAAAAAGTTTTCCGAACAAATAAGAGAGTTTCTTTTTTTAATTTTAAATGGATTTCAGTCTACGAGCATTTAGTCAAAATTTTAGAGAATAACCTTAACGAAAAGGACGAGTTTGGAAAAACTCCCTTGTATTATGCATGTTATGCGGGATATACACGACTAGTAGCAGAAATCCTAAAGCATGTCACATTTAGCAAAGAGAATCCAATCGATTCGCATATGCTATATCATGCCCTTCAATATCACGACAACACAGAAGTTTTTGACATGTTATTAGAGGCAAAGGCAGACATCAACCTCCCAAAAGATAGTAATGATGAGCCTCTGCTTTGGCAATGTATTGATATTGGGCGAAAGAAATGGTTTGCATATGCTATTAAGAAAGGTTTTGATATTAACGCATCGGCAGAAAATGGCGAAAACTTTTTTTCCTATGTCGTTCGCGAATGTAAACCCAATCGTATTTTAGAACATTTAAAGAGATTAGTCGACAACGGCTTTGATCTAAATCTTAAATGCGATGCAAATTATCAGCCTTTAATGGCGGCAACGAAAATTGGGTACTGGGAGACTTTTATTTGGCTCGTGGACAATGGTGCCATGCCTCAATATTGCGATGAGGTCAATTTTGAACCCATTTTGCGCGGATACCGAAAAGCCATTTACCGAAGCAAATCACAAGAAGAGAATTCTCGCTACATCCAACTACACAACGATTTAATCGCTTTGTTAAAAGAAAAGAAGTCAGTAGCTAGTGATTATGAGAATTTAGAATTTTTTTGTTAAATAGAAAAACAAATATGACATGTTTGAACACTTTTAGGGTGTAAAATTAGCCATATTAAAACAAGGCGAGGGATTACAGAGTTAAGAGCTCGTCTAAGGAGAAAAAATGGCTAAGTTTTATTGTGAGTATTGTGGATCGAGTAGCTCATCGGTATCGGGGTTAACTATAAACAAGTGCTCAAGACATCCTGATGGATCCAATAAAGGTCGGCATCGACTTTACGAAGGAGATGAAAAAAGCAAGTATACCTGTAAGTATTGCGGAACTAGCAATTCTACAATTTCGGGATTAACTATAAATAAGTGCTCAAGACACCCCGATGGAGCAAATAAAGGTCGGCATCAACCAGCGAGGTAAGTTTTGGTATAGACCAAAACTTAAAGGCACCTGCGAAAGCGAGGCGCCTTTTGTTTGTGGATGCGTAAGGACGTGTAGCCGAGCCGAAGGCTGTTCCTTGAAAGTTTGATAGAAACTTTCAAGAACCAAAGCGGCGAAAGGTCCGACCCGAAGGGATACGCCCAAAAAAACTATTGCTTTTCTAAAAGCCAATGGATAAGATTTAAGTGTCTAATTCCATTATAGTGAGTATTTGCAGGAAACTTATCTAAGGTGATTAAGTATTTTGGAAAGTGGTCTTGGATGTGTTCTAGGGGGGAGAGTTCCCGAGATAAAGTATTTGGATCTAGAACGGTTGCTGCAACTTGATAATACTCTATTCCCTCTGCGTTGGTTGCAACAAAGTCTACCTCTTTATCTGCAAGTTTGCCAATATAAACTTTTAGATGGCGTCGTTTTAATTCTAGGTAGACAATGTTTCCGATTAGGTGTCCAAGATCTAGGGATTGTGAAGAAAGCAGAATTGATCGCAAACCTGTATCGACTAAGTAGTATTTCCCAAGGGTTTTAAGATATTGGCGTCCTTTGATATCGTAACGGTCTACTTTATAGAAGACATAGGCGTCGCAAAGCGTTTTTAAATAGTGGTCGACTGTATGAATGGAGCATCTCCTTCCTTGAGCATTAATGGTGTCGCTTATTTTTTTGGTTGATATGGGGCTCCCAACGGCGGAGGCAACGGTTTTTATAATCGATTCTAATAGACTGATGTCGGTAATTCCTTCTCTTTTAGCAATATCTTTTATAAGTATGGTGCTAAAGATGCTTTCGATGTAGGAAATTGAAGTAGAATCGATTTTTGTTTGATTTGCTAGATAGGGAAATGAGCCAACTTGTAGGTAGTGCATGAAGGAGTCATCGGTGGAGATAGACGAATTTGTTTGCACCGACATATATTCGGAAAAAGAAAGCGGAAGCATTTGGATGGTGACATATCTTCCTGACAAGAAGGTTGCAAGTTCGCCAGAAAGGATATAGGCATTGGACCCGGTAATATAAATATCTAAATTTTCTCGCAGAAGCAAACTGTTAATAGCCCTTTCAAATTGATCACAGTTTTGAACTTCATCTATGAAGATGTAGGTTTTTTTAGTTTGATGTTGATGCTTTAGAATGTAAGAATGTAATTCTTTGTGGTTGGTAAGTTCTTGTAAATCTAGGTCTTCTAGGTTAATGGAGATGATTTGATCTTTTACTATTCCGTTTGCTAATAGGTATTGCTGGTAAAGTTGGAATAGGGTCGATTTCCCACATCGACGAACACCAGTAATAACCTTAATGAGTTTTGTATCCTTAAATGAGATTAAATCGTCTAAATAGTTAGATCTTTGGATCATAAATACCTCCTTTTTTGTTTATTATAGCAAAAACTTTGTTTTTTGTCAAACTTTTTGCTCTGTGGAGCAAAAAGTTTGACATTTTATAATGTTTTTGCAGTATAAAGCTAAAACTTGGTGAAAATTGAATGTTTTAGAAAAGTTTTTTCTAAAAGTTTCTCAAACAAATATGACAGGTTTAGACACTTTTGGGGTGTAAAATAGGCCATATTAATTTGATAGGGGGTTAAAATGCAACTCCCCGAAAGAGCAAATAAAGGGTATCATCGACCAGCAAGGTAAGTTTAAAGTTCAAAACGTGTATTAATAATTAAGCGAAAACTTTAGCTCCATCGCTTCTAAAAATAAAGCATTAAGCTCATCGTATCTTTTTGAATTTTTTTCATCCAGAGAGGCAACAGTCGCTTTAAGCTCTAATAAACTTTCTTCAATGTAATTGTTTAAACAGGGATTTTTCCTATTTCGGGCATATTCATTTTTATCTCTAAAAGTTCGGAAATTACTGGCTTTAGTTCCTCGCATAGAAAAGTTTCGAAAAGCTCCGAAAATAACATAGGAGGTGGGCAATTCAATAACATCTCGTGTTTTATCGATCCGCAAATAAAAACTTTTCTCACGAATATAGATGAACCTAACATCGTAATCGCTATCGGGAGATTCAAAACCCCAGGCACGGCTACCTGATTCTACTGCGTGTAAAATAGTTATCTTTTCTATTTTTTCAAGTGCCTCTAAACGGCTAATTATTTCGTCTTTCATCGTGTGCATCCTTTTTTTATAAAATTATTCTTTACTTAAAAGCCACTCTAGGGCATAGATTTGCATTATCCCATTGTGATTAGTGTGGGGTAGGGTGTCCATGGTTAGTAAAAATTTGGGATTATGGTTGTTTATTTTTTCTAGGGATAAGAGTTCGCGTTCTAAGGTTTTTTCATCTAAAACAGTTAAGGCTACTTGGTAATATTCTACGGTTGCACCTTTTATAGCAACAAAGTCAACTTCTAGGGAATCTACTTTTCCAATGTAAACTTGGTAGCCTCGGCGCAATAATTCTAAATAGATAATATTTTCTAAGATGTATCCGTAATCTTGTTTTTTGGTAGCGAGCAAAAAATAGCGTAATCCGAGATCGGCAATGTAATATTTGCCTCCTGTTTTAAGAAATTCTTTTCCTTTGATGTCATAACGGGTCGCTGGGTAAAAGACATAGCTTTCTATTAGAGATTGTAGATAGTCATCGACCGTATGCGTTGAAATTTTTTGCCCATCGCTTGTCATTGTGTCGGCAATCTTTTTTATAGAGACTAGGCTTCCAATATTATTTGCTAAAAAGCGTATAACACGCTTAAGTTGCGCTGTGTCGATGAGATTTTTTCTATCTGCAATATCTTTTACGATGATGGTGTTATAGATTCCTTCAAGATAGTCGCGAATATTTTGCATGTTATTATCTAGCGACAGGGTATAGGGAAAAGAGCTATTGGTAATATAGGATTTATATAATTGTGAATTTGGAATGTTTTCTTGCACTTGACAGTACTCGGAGAAGGACAAAGGCATCATCTTTATTTCGATATATCTGCCCGATAAAAGCGTTGCTAGTTCACCTGCTAGAATAAAGGCATTTGAACCCGTAATATATACATCGATATTTTTTTGAATATATAGACTATCTACCGCTTTTTGATAATGGGGAACATTTTGAATTTCGTCTAAGAATATGTAATTCATTTTATTGGGATTGATATTTTGGAGAATGTGTTGATATAACGCCTTGTAATCGCAAAGTTCTGCAAACTTTAAATCTTCAAAGTTGATAGATTGTATTTGATCTTCTTGTACGCCCGATTCTAAAAGATGAGTTTGATAAAGATTGAACAAAGTAGATTTGCCACATCTCCGAATCCCAGTAACCACCTTGATGAGATCTTTGTCTTTTAGACTGATGAGTTTTTCTACATATTCATTTCTATATATCATATGCACCTCTTAATCTATATTAAGATAAAATTTTAGAAAAGTAAAGCTAAAACTTGGGGAAATAACAAACTTTTAGAAAAGTTTTTCCAAAAGTTTGTTATTTTAAAAGATTTTAGAAAAACTTTTCATTTTTATTGAAATTGAAATGAAAAAATGACCAAGAAATAATTATTAATATGACATACTGTGACACGGTAACACTTTATTATTTAACCCACTACGGAGGTTTTTATGCAGCGGTGGGTCGATTTAGTAAAAAAGTTTCGCTACTTGCAGATTACGGGCGAGCCTGGTTTAGGCAAGAGCCATTTTGCAGGCGTAATAGCAAAAGAATTGATGAAAGAAAGTGGCGGTCGAAGTGAATTTTTTCGTTTTTATAATGGATGTGAAATTGCGGATTTTGCCTTGCTGTGGGAGCGGTTGTCTGCGGAGGCGAAACAGAAGAGCGAGCAATTTTTTGTGATGATTATTGATAGCCTGAATGTGAATTCGTATCGGGAGTTAATTGAAGGGCGAATGGAACGTTTGCCGAATTTGTTTGTCATTGGAACGAGCGACTACGAGGATTATCAACTGAAAGTGGTTGGCGGAATGGAATTCTTTGAGTGCTTTGTGACGGTAGAATTGACTAGGAAGATGACTGCAGTGTTGTTTGAGTTGGTAGAGGGGTTTAAGCCGTGGGATGATGATTGTTATTGGGATGAAGAGAGCGATCTTTATTGGCTGAGAGTGGCATATTCGTTGTTTGAGGATGATCCAGGGGATTTTTATTTGGGTTACAACATTGGGGCGGTGCATTATTTAAAGTTAGCCGAGTTTGATGGGGACATTAAGCGTTGGGAACGGAAGTATTTATACCCATTAGAAGAAGCGATGGACGGGGGAATAAATGGTTGGATTCAAATTAAAGAGGATAAAGATATGAATGAATTATTAGAGATGCTTAAAATTAAAAAGCGGCTTATTTTGTCGGGATGTGTGGGTTGTGGAAAGAATGAATTGGTAGATGACTTAGTAAAAGATTTGCTAGGTAGTATTGTGGATCCTTCGCCTTTTATTTTTAAACTTGGAAAGTATCATAAGGAAGAAGTGTTGTTGAATTTCCTTGAATTAGTAAAAGAGGATAGTGATTATAAATATTTAGTTCGGATAGAAGATTTCTTGGAGATCGAGAACTACCGAGTTTTTAACTATTTATTGAATGAAGAGCCTCTGGATAATCTTTATATTATTGGAACGACCGATAGCTTTACTTGGCAAACAAAGGGTTTTCCGCTTTGGCTAAAGAAGCATTTTCTTATTCGTGAAATGACGCCCGAGTTTAGCCAATGGATGCTAATGCCTTTTATAGATGAATTCTGGTATAAGGATTCTAAAGAACGCATGGAAAGACTAAATATTTATTTAGTGGAACAATTAGGTTCTGCTTGCCAAGTGGGCGCTGGACTTTTTATCCGTCTTAAAGAGCTTGATGGGGATTTTGATCGCTTGTGGGATAGGTTTATTGAACCCGTTGTCCGCTATTATGTTGATGAGCGTGTTCGGAAGAAGGTTGATGATCGGCAAGAGGGGTACGAAATATTGAAAGGGGCAGAAGAGGCATATTGGGGAGAATGCAGGCGACAGAGGTTGAATAAGTATGGGATTTTAACTGATATGTGAGGGGAAGGCGAATATCAGAAAATTTTAAAGTTTCTTAAACTTCGCGCTTCTGCTGAAGTGATGTAGTTGTAATTTTAAGTTCTTGAGAGCTTAAGAACTTAAAATTATCTAAGAGGGATGAAGGCTCGTTCCATGTAGTCAATTTCGCGTTTGGAGAGTTTGAATTTTTTTGCTACTTGGTGCCAGTTTGATGTGGCTGTTTGGACTTGGGAGATAATTTGGTTTGCTTGAGGCGGTTTTAAGTTGAAGTAATGTGCTACGGATAAGGCGTTCTCTAAGTTTGCGGTGCTCTCTGTTTCTGTGATATTGGTATGAAGAAACCCGGTGTGTTCTGGGTTTGGGTTGATGTCGTAAACAGGGGAGAGACGCCAGCCATGTGGGTCTAGTTTAAGAAAGCCGTGATTTCGTAGGTGATCGTCTGTGTTGGATATACAAATTGAAAAGACGATTCGTCTCCATAATTCTTGCATATCTTCTGTGGGGTTAGAGCCGTATTGGCGGATAATATCGGCTATTTGCATATAACTGTAACCACTTTCACCGTCGCAAGCGCCAAGCATCGTGATTGCAGAGACAAAGGGAATTCTGATGTTTTTGTTTCGGTCGAAGCGGTTTATTATAAGGACAGGCTTATTAAGAACGGTTTGTAGTTGCCAGTTGGGGACAGTGATCCCTGCAGATTTCGCGAGAGTGAGTGCAACCGCTTCCCAAAGAACAATATTTTGAGAATCGTCTTTTTTCGGAAATTTAGCGATAGACAAAATACCATTGGCGTCTAAGACCGATGCTTTTGGTCGTGCTCCACCTAGCGAAGAACCTGGTTCTAGTAATAGACGCAGGTCGTTTGCCGTTTCGCTGTGTTCTTCTATGTGTTCCGCTGCTGTGAGGAGTTCGGGTAACATAAGGAGGGGCGGAATGGGTTTTACTTTGGGTGGAAAAAGAAAATCGCTAGTGGTATCTTTTTTGAAACGTAGGGCGCCTTGTCTTGCTTCGTCATTTACGAGTAGAAGGTAATCGATTTTTTGAAGTTGCCTTGGAGTGCGATTTTCTTTTTTGGCTTGGCTTTGCTCGAATCGGCGCATAAGGGTTTCGCCCCAACGGTCGGGAGCAGAGTCGCTAATAGCTCCAAACAATGCTTTCGGGGTGTATTGTGTTCCTGCACCAAGGTGTAAAAAAGGGTCTATTGAAAATCGCTCTGGGTTGTTTAGCCAAGAATCTGCATATTTAAAAGAAGAACTTTCGGTTTGTCCTTTTGTATGAGGGTAGAGATAGCCCACGAGTTCGTCTTGATTATTTAACGATAGATAAACATAAATTCGCTCTTCGCTCATTTTACACCTCGTCTTTTTTTCTGCGAACTCGTTTTGGGAGTTCATTGCTTTCGATAATGATCCCGACTCGGTCATTGCGGATGTCGATTAAGTCGGCTAAGTTTTTATCTAGCCCAAGAATAAAGATAACTTTTGCATATATGCCAATAGAGGTTGCGGGATCGCCATTTTCGACTTTAGATAAGGTAGGACGTGTAATTCCAGCACGTTCGGCCATTAACGACATGGATATTTTGCGTCGTGCTCGTGCTTCTTTGATGTCTTGCCCCAGTTTTTTAAGAGCTCTATTTGCTGGAATTGGAATGATGTTTGTATTACGCATATTATCTTTTACCTTAAATATATTTAGTGTAAAAGATAATTTACATATTGTCAAGTTTGATGAGGTGTTGAATTTGAAAATAAAAAAAAAGAGTCTTAATATGACATGTATTGTCGGGTAGGAGTTGTATTATTGCTTATGAAAAGAGAAAAATTACGTTTAGGAAAAGAAATTCTTAATTTTACCTTTGGTATTTTTGGGAATTTAAGCGAAGTTTTTAGAGCTTTTGGTCTTAAGATTTCTCACTCTGCAAATAAATACTCGTTTGCAAGTCCTTTTCCGGGTATTTTTTATCCTTCTTTTCGAGCGATAGGTATCTCATTTTTAGGAGACCCCGTTTT
>CAYJGX010000072.1:0-11081 GCA_964369795.1 uncultured Spirochaetaceae bacterium | reverse complement strand
GTCTAACCGTTAGTACCGATCCTTCATTTGTAAAAAATTGAAGAACATTGGACTTTGGTAAGAAATCTTGATTTTTGTAATCGATAAATTGAGTCACCCTTTCTTCTGCAACTGTAGTTGGAGGATTTTTACGAATATTGTCCATTAAGGAGTTCATCGCTTTAAGGCCAGACTCCCCTTTAAAAGTTTTAGAAACCTGAATTTCTTTAAAATATCCAAATTGCTCGTAGATTGAATTTAAGTAATCTAAAACACTTAGTCCCTTAGCGGCACAACAAAGTGCCATCTCGGCAACAATTGCAGCAGAGCCCACTGCGTCTTTGTCACGAACTTCTTTAGAGACTAAGAAACCATAGCTTTCTTCGTATCCCATAATGAACTCTTTACCTGTTTCTAGGTACTCATCCATTTTAGCCCCAATCCATTTGAACCCAGTTAGAACATCTTCACAGCTTGCTCCAAAGCTCTCTGCAATTTTTTTAGTTAGCATAGTAGTAACAATGGTTTTAATGACAGCAGGATTTTTAGGTAAAGTGCCTTGTTCCTTTTTTGTTGATAACAAATAATATGCAAGCATTGCACCTAATTGATTTCCAGATATGAGTTCCCACTTATCTCCATTTGGAACAGCAATTCCAAGTCTATCTGCATCTGGGTCGGTTCCCATAACGAGATTAGCTTTTTCTTTTGTTCCTAAATTGAGTGCGAGTTGCATAGCTTCTGCAATTTCGGGATTTGGAAAAGGACAAGTTGGAAAGTTTCCATCGGGCTCGGCCTGTTCTGGAACAGTGACGACATTAATTCCCATATCTTTTAAAATTCTTTCCACTAACACTTTGCCCGTTCCATTTAATGGGGTATAAACAATTTTAGTTTTCTCTGCCTCTTTCCGCGCCATTTCGGGTTGTAAAGAATATTTTTTTGACATTTCTACAAATGGATTATCGATTATAGAATCGACATAAACTAGAAGCCCCTTTGAAATTGCCTCATCTTCACTAATCATTTTAATTTCTGTCACTTTATTAACTTCATCAACTATCCCCGAGTCATGAGGTGCAATAACTTGCGCTCCATTGCTCCAAAAAACTTTAAACCCATTATACTCTGCCGGATTATGTGATGCGGTAACCATCCCGCCGATTGTACAACCGAGTTCCCTAACGCCAAATGATACAAGAGGTGTCGGTCGTAAGGAACTAAACAAGTAGGTCTTAATTCCGTTAGCGGCAAGAACCAAAGAGGTGATTTTAGCAAACTCGTCAGAAAAAAGCCGTGAGTCATATCCCATAAGTGCTGACTTTTCACCACTTACATTTTGATTTAAGTAATTTGCCATCCCTTGTGCCGCTTTTGCCATATTGTAAGGATTCATCCGATTAAGCCCACCGCCAATAACTCCACGCAGACCACCTGTGCCAAATTCTAAGGAAGTATAAAATCGGTCATTTAATTCTTCCCAATTTTCTGAATCGATGACCTTTTGTAAGTCATTTTTAAAATGTGTATTGGTTTCATTTGCCAGATATTCATTTGCTAGCTTTAACAATTCTTCTTTTTGAAGCATGAATCCCTCCTCTCATGTAATAAAATTTTATAAAATTGAAAAAAATAAATCAATAATAATTATAATTATTTCTCAAATAATATTGATTTACTTTTTTTATATATTATTCTATAATATTAAAAGGAGTTTTTTTATGAATCTATCATCAATTATTACTACACAAAAAGATTATTTTAACACTAACATTACAAAAAATATAAAATTTCGAAAAGAGAAGCTTAAACTACTTTATCGAATATTATCAGAGAACGAAGAGCGTATTTTAGAAGCCTTAAAAAAAGATTTAAACAAATCCCCTTTTGAAGCATACGCATCCGAATATAATTTAGTAATGAGCGAGATCGTTCATTATCTAAAAAATATTTCTCGCTGGGGAAAGCCAAAAACGGTAAGAACACCCTTAACGCTTTTTCCTGGAGCTACAAAAGTTTACAGAGAACCTTTTGGTTCTGTTGCCATTTTAGCACCATGGAATTACCCTCTTATGTTGGCTCTTTGTCCAGCAGTGGGGGCAATGGCAGCAGGAAATTGTTTAGTCATAAAGTCTTCAAAGTCTAGTTTTCATACAAGTAGTGTTATTTGTGAACTAATTAACAATAATTTTGAATCTAAATATATTTATTGTGTTCCAATCGACACAGAATACGACGAAATCACTTCCCAAGCTTACGATTTCATTTTTTTTACTGGAAGTGAAAATATTGGCAAGCAAATAATGAAAAAAGCAAGCGAAAATCTAATTCCTGTTGTTTTAGAATTAGGTGGAAAAAGCCCTTGTATTATCGACGAAACGGCCGATTTATCCATTACAATTCCTAGGTTAATTTGGGGAAAAGCCTTTAATAGTGGGCAAACTTGTGTTGCTCCAGATTATCTGCTTGTTCATAAGAATATTAAAGAGAAATTTTTAACGAAAACAAAGGAATATATTCAAAAACATTACAGCAATTCCCTAACGGATCCTGCATACGCCCATATCATCAACAAACGTCATTTTACAAAATTACAAAAAATTGTCGACGAACACAAAGGCGATAAAATTGGCGGCTCTTACGATTGTGAAAATTTTGTTATGCAACCTACTTTACTTTGTGATTGTAATTGGGATAGCCCATCTATGAGCGACGAAATATTTGGACCTATTTTTCCAGTCATTGAATATGAAAATATGGACGAGATTGTTACAATAATTAAAAATAGAAAGAAACCACTAGCCTTCTATATTTTCTCAAGAAACATTAAACGATCAAAACAAATTATTAAAGAAATTAGCTTTGGTTGCGGTGCTATTAACGATGTAACAATGCAAGTTGCAAATAATCATTCTCCTTTTGGAGGTGTGGGTGCAAGTGGTATGGGTAGTTATCACGGAAAATATGGATTTAATACCTTTTCTCGACCTAAAGGCGTACTTCGAACATTTAAATTTATGGATATTAAATTTAGATTTCAAAATTTTAATACAGTGAACATGAAAATTATGAAATTATTATTTAAGATAGCAAACCGACTTTAAACCAGATATTCTGTATAATTAACGGCTAATTTTCCATCATTGATAGCTCGCTTCATCGCTTCGAAGCGGGCTATTGTATTTTCATAGAAGTGAATATAGCCTTCACACAAGTGGTTAAGCCGCTCCCCTTTTTCTTCGTTTTTAATGCGATTAGATGGACACTCTCCAAAACATAGATTATACCAAGGGCATCGTCTGCATTTGTCTGCTAGAAGCCTTGTTTTATCTATGCCAAAAGCCAATTGTTTATCTGAATTAATAATGAGTTCTAAATCCCTTTTATGAATGTTTCCAAGTAAGTTTTCATTAAAAACAAAGTGATCACAGCTATAAACATCGCCATTGTGTTCGATAATCATGGCTCGTCCACAGCAATTACGAAAGATACAAACGGGCGCCGGATATCCGTAGACCATATTTAAGACATTGTCAAAAAGCTGAACAAAGACCTCTCCAATATCTTCTTTTATCCATTCATTAAAGATCCCTAGCATGAATTGACCCCACTGTAGAGAGCCCACAGAGCGGTAGGAGGCACGTTTAGCCGTCTTTCCCTCTATTTTCTTAGGTGTTAGTCCACGAAGGTCCTCATCGCCCGTTTCAGGCTCTACAATGGGAATAAATTGCATGTAAGTGGAGCCAATAGACTTCATAAACCGATATACCTCTTCTGGATGATTGGCATTATCGGCCTGAACACAAGTTAAGGTATTAAAGTCGACCCCCCACTTATGAAAGAGTTTAACCGCTTCCATTGCACCATCAAAACTGCCTTTCCCATTTTTAAATTTGCGATATTTGTCGTGTAATTCTTGGGGACCATCGATAGAAATTCCAACTAGAAAATTATTTTCTTTTAAAAATTTACACCATTCATCGTTGATTAAAATGCCATTTGTCTGAAATGAATTAGAAATTTCCATCCCTTTGCGTTTATACATTTTTTGAAAGGTGACCGCTTTTCTAAAGAAATTAACGCCAAGAAGTGTCGGTTCGCCCCCTTGCCAAACAAAATTGACCTCTTTGGCTTGTGCCGGTTGCCTTTGAATATACTGGCGAATAAAAAGTTTTAAAGTGGCATCGGTCATGAAATATTCATTCCCTTTTTTATTGTACTCATTTAATTTTGATAAATAAAAACAGTACTCGCAATCTAAATTACAAAGAGGTCCTGCGGGTTTACAAATGAGGTGAAATGGATAATTTTTTAGCTTATTTGCTTCATGGCGATAGAGACCGAGTGGATCATTAACTTCAGAATTCATTCTAGTCCCTTAACGCAATTTAAGCAATTCTTTATATAAATCGGGCGGAATATACTGCCCTAATTCAAAATCGACCGTTTCATTTGGCACTTGAATGATATGATCCCCTTCATTGATTAAATCGTAGTAGAATCGATTTTTAACCTCACCCTCACTCATTATGTCATCGACTGCTGTAACGGAAAAAGTGCCTAAAACATTTTTATCTTCATAATCAAATGAAAAACCTTTTGTCCCTTGTCCTAAAAAGCCTTTGCGAATAATAAGAAGTTCATCTCCCACTTCTAATCCATCGGTGATTCCTAAATTGCAAATTCCTTTATCGAATTGGAAGCGAGCTAAAGTACCTTGTAAAGGTAGGCTTGTTGATATTTTTTCCGAAATATAGGTTAAGGCTGATTGAATTCTGTGATTTCCGGTTTCAAGAAGAGAAAAACTGTCGAGTAAAATTCCTGACTTAGCAAAATAAATATCGACTTGAATATGAAGAGATCTTTCTTTCTCGATAACATCTAAAATAAAAAAATAGTCAGAACCATTTTCATTTGCCATTTTAAAGGCTTGAGCAAAATCATTTACAACACCACCCTCTTTTTGGTTGATATTGAGGTAGCTATTCATTATATGAGTGAATGCATTATAAATATGGTTTTGAGTATTATAGTGAATGACTTGTTGAGGCGAATTTTTAACAAAAAACGAAAGCTGATATTCATCTCGCATAAAAGATGTCGAATCTAGTTTCCATCTTTTAGAGACGGTTTTTGATATATGGCGTCTGTAGATATTAAGCTGATCTTTAACATCTCGGTCATTAGGATCCATTTTAGAAAGCTCTTCGTAGATATTATAAAATCGATTATTAATTTTATTGATTTTAAAATATTGGGCATATCCTTTTAAACCTTCATAATCTTTATTCTTAATTTGTAGCCCTTTTCGATATGATTGATAAAAAGCTTTAACATTTGAATCTCGATTGTATTGGTCACCGATATCAAAATGATAATTAGCTAAAAAAGTTCGGTTTTCGTCTGTGAATTCACTATTTTCGATAATACATTGTTCAAGAGCATGGCGAGTAATTTCATCACTATTTCGAATTTCTAGTGTTTTATAATAAATATTGATCGCTTCCTCTATTTGATTATCCTTCTCATAGGCGGTTGCTAAGGTATAGAATAAGATATAATCTTTTGGGAAAATCTGAGAAAAAGGCAATAATAATTCTATTGCTTCTTTTTCTTTGCCTGAATCTAAATAAATATAGGCTAGTAAAAGTGCTGCATCTCTGTAATCGGGATCTAGGCGTAAAGTAATTTTTGCATGTTCCTCGGCTTTATCAAGTTTTCCATATTTTCTATAATGACTCGCTATTAAATAACGAACACTCACATCATTTGGATATAGTGTAATTGCATTATGAATAAAAGATTCTGCCCCAGCTTCATTTAATATTTCGTCGTATATAATAATGAGCGATAACATTGCACGAATACTTTCGGGATAAGATTTAAGGATATTTTCATAACCTTTAATTGCCTTTTGCCAGGTTCCATAAACTACATCTAAATCGGTAATTCCTAATTTCGCATCGATGTTATTGGGTTCTTCGCTAAGAACTCTCGTAAAGATATCATTTGCCTTATCAAACTCGGCTAACCCAATATAAATTCGCCCTTCTAAATTAAGCAAATCCAAATTGTAGAGATCTAACTTCTGGGCGCGCGTTACATATTCAAGTGCTTGTCCATACTGCCCCATGTCAAATAAAAGATAAGCTAATCCCTTAATAGGCTCGAGATAATTCTCATTTTGTTTAATAGCAGTATGATAATATTCATAGGCATTAAAGTAATCGAGGTGATTATAGGCTTCTAACCCTTTTTCATAAAGCGCCTGCGCGCTTAATTCTTGCGTACTAGAAAAAGCTTGTCCTAATAGTACAAATGGTAGAAGAAAAAAGAAAACGATAAAAAAATTATTCCTCATGATTTTTCTCCGCACTATTATTGATAGTCATTTTAACTGTATTAATTTTATGGTTATCGATTTGCTGCACCACAAATACAATATTTTCCCACTCTATTTTTTCATAACGAGTAGGAATCTTTCCAAAGCAATCAAAGATAAAACCGCCTAAAGTATCAAAATCCTCATAAGGTAAATTGATTCCACATGTTTCATTTAGCTCCTCGATATTCACTCGGGCATCACAGATATAGGTCCCATCGGTAACTTTTAAAATTTCTTCATTTTCGTTATCAAATTCATCTTGAATGTCGCCAATAATCTCTTCTAAGATATCTTCAAAGGATACAATCCCAGAAACACCCCCATATTCATCGACAGCAATGGCTATATGGACTCTTCGATGTTTAAATTCGTGCAATAGTGCATCAATTTTTTTACTTTCTGGAATAAAATAGGGTTTTCGCACAAGCTCTTTTATCGATAAATTTTGATGATTAAAAATAGATTGTAAGATATCTTTTGAGTATAAAACACCAATTATGTTGTCAATTGTATCTTCATATACAGGATAACGAGAATAGGCATTATCCTTAATAATGTTTTCGAGATCTTCTTTGCTCGCATTGACAGGAATACAAACCGTATCAACCCGTGGAATCATGATTTCTTTAACAGTCGTACTTGCAAGATCATCAATTGCATCTTTCATCTCTTTTTTTTGCGTTTTTAAGTCTTCTGCAATTTGAGTTTTTGTATTATCTGATTGTTTGTTGCGATTTTTCTTAATTATATTTAAAAATCCCATTCTTTATCTCCATTTTTGGTCAATTTTTTAAGAATAGCTTCCTGTTTTTTTAAGACAGGATCGATAGTAAAATCATAGCTCTCATGATTTTCATTATTAAGATGCAAAATTGAATGTATAATTACACGCTTAAGTTCTTCGGTTGCATTAACTGAGTTTTCATGCGCATTTAATTTTACTATATCTAAGCATATTACTGAATCTCCAGGAATAAATAAGAGGCTATCATCTTCATCAATAAAATCTGGAAATGAAATCTCTTCATCTTCGGACAAATTAAAAGTAATTACATCGGTTGGTTTCTTTTTATTTCTAAACTCGGTATTTAGCTCTTCAATCTTGATAAGATCTACAAAGGTAATTGAAAACTGCCACCCATCGATTTTTAACTCATAAAGAACCTCATTTACAAACGAGATAATATCTTCTTCGATAAGTTTCGTATCTACATCAAAAAAAACTTCGATTAAGTTCATTTCTTTTTCTCCATTTCTGGATATTCAATACGTTCATGTCCAAGGCCTAACAAGAAAAGAACAAAGGATTGCTTGATTGTCTCAAGATCATTAAAAGTTAAATGGCTTCCAGCTAGTTGGTGGTCTTCTAATTTTTCAGTAAAAATTCTCCAAATCATTCGTTCTAATTCAACCGCATTGACCACTTTAAGGGAGTGACTTGCCGCTTCGACACAGTCTGCTAACATAACAACAGCTGCCTCTTTTGACTGAGGAACGGGTCCATCATAGCGATAATCGGCTTCTGTAATGGTGGAATTAGATCCCGTATTTTTTTGAGCGGCATTTAAAAAATATCGAATGGCGCTTGTGCCGTGGTGTTGTTGAATAATATCTAAAACCTCTTTAGGTAAGTTAAGTTGTATCCCCTTTTCGACACCTTTTTTAACATGCGATGTTATGACCGAGGCTGAAAGTTGAGGTTTGATATCGTCATGTTTATTTTCTCCGTTTTGATTTTCGGTAAAGTAAAAAGGCATTTCGATTTTTCCAATGTCATGATAGAGACCCCCAATGCGAGCTAAAATACCACGCGCATTGATTTCGGCACAAGCAGCATCTGCCATTGCAGAAACTTGCATACAATGGTTATAGGTTCCATGCGCTCTTAACATCATTTGTTTAAAAATAGGTAAGGCAGAACTGCCTAACTCGACTAAGCGATGGTCTGTTGTTAAATTGAATAATTTCTCTAAAAGCAATATGAGCCCAGGCGATAATAAAATACAGAAAAGTCCATTTAGAACGTTGTATAAAAATATTTTTAATGATGCAATTTCATAGGGAATAATCGTTAATTGAAAAATAAGCGCTAGAGCCATCGAACCGATAAAAATCCATATTCCTTGAATAAAGAAATCGAAGACATTGTCTAAATGGCGCACTAGCCAAGCGGCAACAGCCGAAGGAAGAATCCCTAAGATGACTAACGCAAAAGAAAATTCTAATAAACTAATATCTAAACTTGGAACAAAAAAGGTAAACATGGGCTGAAACATGACAAAAATAAGTCCTAAGTAAAAGCCTCCTTTTAGTGAAAGTAAATTAGAAGCCGCATGGACTATCATGACAATTGGGAATAATCTTGCAATATGGACTACATCTTCTGGAACAAGCTGAGAAGCTAACATAGAATAAAAAACGCCAAACAAGAGCAAAATATACAAAACACCAATTTCTTTAATTTGTAAAACCTTCGAGATAAAAGGTGGCTGAAAAAATAGTTTAAAAAAGAGCATGACTAGAATCAGATAAATAAATGCAAAAATAATTTTTTGCCAATGAAACCTTGTAGAAACTTTAGACAAGGCAATAATATCTTTATACTGTTTATCTGTAATTGGATTATCATGTTCAAAAACAAGATCTCCTTTTTTAATAGTCAAATAGGTTGGTTCAACTGCCTCTTGAGCATTCTTTTTCATTTGCTCTGTTAGCGTCTTATTATAATCTACATTTGGGACAACAAATTTTTCGATAATAATGGCAGCAAGATTAAAATCAACCTGAGAGACAATGGCCCTCAATAAGTCTAGTTCTAATTTTATTGCCTGCTTTTCGGTTAAAATAGAGGAAAGGGATATATCTTGATACTCATTACCCATTTTATCTTCCGTTAAGCGAAATATAGTCTCGGTATTAAAGGGTGCAGAATAATAAAAAGAGGATGAAATAATAGGTATGATGGACAAATTTTCAAGTGCCGTCGAGCACTGATCTAACAAAAAGGTATAGTTATTTTTATTAACTATTGTTTGAATAAAATCTGATGTAAAATCTATATTTGTTTTTGATTTAACTTTTTTAATAATTGTAGGAATGGTATCTTCTTCTTGAATACCCCGATTAATAATTCGATAAAAAATGGCATATTGTTCTAACATATCGTTGGAAATATTAGAATCTTTAAATAAAATAGGAGGGATTGCCTCTTCTGCTAACTCTTTATCTTTTAATGTCGTTTCGGAATCTAAATAGGTTAGATCTAGTGGAGCAATTCCATTGACTAAGGGAATATCCCCTATGACAGCAAAACCATTTTTATTCATTTTAGATTTTGTAAAGGGGTAACTAAGCTCTGTGCTTATTAAAATACAAGAAAATAATAAAATCACGAGTGTCAAGGTAAGGGTTAACTCAATCCATGAGGGTTTTTTTAGTTTAATCCACGAAAAGTAATTAATTTTCATTATCATACGCCTTAATAATACTTGCAATTAATGGATTTCTCACTACATCTTCTCTCTTAAAATGAGTGAAATGGATTCCATCAATATTTGACAAGAGCCGAGCTGCGTGAATGAGCCCACTCTGATCTCTTTTAGGAAGGTCTACCTGGGTTACATCTCCGGTAATGATTGCTTGAGAGCCTTCCCCTAAACGAGTTAAAAACATCTTCATTTGAGATTGAGTTGTGTTTTGTGCCTCGTCTAAAATAATGATACAGTTATTTAAGCTACGACCTCGCATATAGGCTAAGGGAGCAACTTCAATAATCCGTTTTTCTTCTAATTCTACCACTTTTTCTGGACCAATTAAAAAGTCCATTACATCATAAATTGGCTTTAAATAGGGACTAATTTTTTGGGACAAATCACCTGGAAGAAAGCCTAAACTCTCTCCTGCTTCTACAACGGGTCGAGTAAGCAAAAGTTTCCTCTTTTTTTTATTGATAATTTGCGACAATGCATGTGCAACGGCGATATATGTTTTTCCTGTCCCTGCAGGTCCAATTCCAAAATTGATTTCGAATTTATCTAAAGCTTCCATGTAAACGGCTTGTGAAAGAGTTCGAGGGAAGATTGATGTCTTTGTTGATAGTTGTATTTTATTTCCCTTTAAGATTTCGCGTTTTAGGGTATCTCCATCTTGTATTGATGAGATTAAATCCTTAATTGCTTTTTCGTCGATTTCGGGATTTTTTAGGGCAAGCTCGCCTAACTCCGCTATTAAAATGCGGTAGGCTTTTTCTTTTTTATCGTCACTTGGTTCGATAATAATCTCGTTGCCGTAAGAAAAGACACGATCTCCTGTGATTTCCATTATATGCTTAAGATGAATATCGTTAGGTCCACAAAGATGAGATAATTGATCTTGGTTTTCTATTTTTATTATCAATCTAAATACTCCATTTAAAATTTATTACAGTGTTTGAATTTCGTCAAGTCAATTTATGAATTAAAATGTTAAGTTATCTTCTTCATCCATTTCTATCTCTGTTTTAATCATATTAATAGCTCCCCATGCAACACTGACTGAAAAATTTTGTTTCCATGACATCGATGATGACTCGAATCCAGTGGACAAATTTAATGTCGAAGGATAGCCTGAATAATTAAAAATTAAATCCCACTCTCCTAAGTGATGTGTTAATCCTAAATTGATTTTTGCTAAATTAAAGTTTGATTCAGAAATTTTACATTTTAAAAAATGAGAATTA
>CAYJGX010000071.1:9981-11135 GCA_964369795.1 uncultured Spirochaetaceae bacterium | reverse complement strand
ATTTTTTTGTGGAGCAAAAAAAATTCTTTTATCTGACCCCATTGCTAAATGAATAGCTTCTAAAAATAGTGGATTATTTAGAATTAAAACTATTCGCGTGTCAGGAAATAGGATTTTGTCACCTGATATGAGCGGCAACTGGATATTTGTATTTTCTTCGTTCATATGGCTGTCCAATTATGCTGTTTTCTTTATTGTTATGATTTTAGGATTTTCATTTCCAAGAACATTTTCTTTTGTGATTGTGACTTGTCTTTTTTCTGTTGCATTTGGTATTTCAAACATTAGATTGTTCATTAGCGTTTCAATGATGGAACGAATTCCTCGTGCTCCTGTTTTTCTTTCGATAGAAAGTTGCGCGATAGTTTCTATTGCTTCATTTGCGAAGTTTAGTTCGACATTATCTAGTTTAAAAAGTTCCTTATATTGTTTTAAAATTGAGTTTTTAGGCTCAGAAATAATACGTTTTAAATCGTCTAACTTAAGATCCGATAGTGCTACAGTAATGGGGAGACGGCCGATAAGTTCAGGAATAAGACCATATTTTACTAAATCATTGTTGCAGATGTCATCAAATGGATCGTCTGCTGTTGCTTTATCTTTGGAAGAGATTGCTGTAAAGCCTACAAAATTTTTCTTATTCCGTTCGTTTATAATATTTTCTAAGCCAGCAAATGCACCACCACAAATAAAAAGAATATTTGATGTATCGATTTTAAGATTTTCTTGCATTGGGTGTTTTCGTCCACCATTAGGAGGTACTTCAGAAACAGTTCCTTCGATTATCTTAAGTAGAGCTTGTTGTACACCTTCTCCTGATACATCTCTTGTTATGGATCTGTTTTCGGATTTTCGTGCAATTTTGTCGATTTCATCGATATAGATAATGCCTGATTGTGCTAATGCAATATCGTTCTTAGCATTCTGGATTAGCCGTAATAAAATATTTTCTACGTCGTCACCAACATAGCCGGCTTCTGTTACTGTTGTTGCATCTGCTATTGCAAATGGAACATTTAATTTTTTTGCAAGAGACTTTGCAAGTAAAGTTTTTCCTGTTCCTGTGGGACCTAAAAGTAGGACATTCGATTTTTCAAGCTCTACTTCCTCATTAACTTTATCTTTCATAAAAATGCGTTTGTAATGATTGTAGA
>CAYJGX010000071.1:3891-9922 GCA_964369795.1 uncultured Spirochaetaceae bacterium | reverse complement strand
CTTTTTCCTGTCCTACCACATATTGATCTAAGTGGTCCTTTATTTCTAGTGGTGTTGGTAGTTTTTCAAGTTGAGGGGAGGGGGTATGTATAGGGCTTTCTGCTTGAAAAATTGTATTGCATGCATCTACACAACGCTTGCAAATATAAGCTGAATTTCCTGCAATGAGTTTATTTCCATCAAATGCGGGTGCTCCACAAAAGGAACAATAATCGACATTATTTTTTGATTTACTTGACATTATTGTTCTCCAAAATTTTATCTGCAATACCATATGAAATGGCTTCTTCTGGTGTCATAAAATAATCTCTTTCCATATCGGAAATTATTTTAGATTTACTTTGTTGAGTGTGTTTTTCGAAGTAATTGATGGTTAGTTCCTTCAAGCGCAAAATTTCTTTTGCCTGTATGCGAATATCACTCGCTTGACCACCGACACCTCCCCATGGTTGGTGTATCATAATTCGTGAAGAGGGCAGAATTAACCGTTTTCCTTTTTCGCCGGCTGCAAAAAGCAATGCACCCATGCTTGCCGCTTGCCCCATGCAAATGGTAGAAATTTTTGGATTGATAAATTGCATTGTGTCGTAAATAGCTAGACCCGCTGTGACAGATCCGCCAGGAGAATTGATGTATATGTTGATATCTTGTTCGCTATCTTCAGATTGAAGATAGAGTAATTGTGCAAGAACAGAATCTGCTGTTTCATCTGTAATTTCACCACTAATAAATATAACTCTATCTTTTAACAGTCGAGTGAAAATATCGTATCGACTTTCTCCTTGTCCTGTTTTTTCTATAATTGTTGGATAATATGCTCCCATTTGTTAACTCTCTTAATAATGTTCTTATCTATAAGATACTCTTAATTGCTTAATAATTCAAGGAATAAATAGGCTATTCAAGTAAATATAAAAAGAATTAGCTGGATTTTCTGACAGAAAACCCAGCTAATGTAATGATTTAAAGTTTTAGTGTAAAACTAGTTTTGCATGAGTTCAGAAAAGGATATCTTTTTGCCTTTCTTGACTGTTGCTTTCTCTATGAGTAGATCTACAGCTTTCTGAGATTGGATTTCGGATTTTAAATAAATTTCTGCACGTTGAGCTTTGTAGTAATCTTTGATTTCAGAGACAGATCGTCCATTTTGTTCTGCAAGCTTTTCGTATTGAGCTTCGATTTCTTCTTCTGATACCTCAAAATTTTTATCTTCTACAATTTTGTTAATAATGAGAGATTGTTTAAGATTTTTTTCTGCAGAAGGGCGCCATTCATCCATTAGTCCTTTTAGGGCATTTTCATCGTTTCCAAACATATTAGCAAGTTGTTCAGGTTGCATTCCCATTTGCATAGCAAATTGTTGGAGTTGTTGTTCAAGTTCTGCTTGGATCATGGATTCTGGAAGTTGAATGTTAGCAGCTTCGATTAAATTGGCAAAAATTTGATCTGAAATTTTGGTTTTTTTACGGTTTTCTAGTTGTTCATTTAATCGCTTTTCAACATCTGCTGTTAAGTCTGCTAATGTGTTGAATTTTTCATTTACGTCTTGTGCGAGTTCATCATCGAGAGCAGGAATGTCTTTAACTTTAATTGATTTTACAGTAACTATGATTTTTAGAGATTTACCAGCAATTTCTTTGTCGCTGTCGTCATCTGCAAAAGTTTTATTGATTTCTTTTGTTTCGCCTTTCTTGAGTCCGATTACGTCGTCGTCTAAATGATATGGAGAATATCCACTACCAACAGTGAAAGTGAAGTCTTCGCCAGCTTTTGCACCTTCTGCACTGTAGTCGATAGTGACAGAGTCGTCTTTAGCAACAGTGCCTTCTGTTTTGTCGATCATCATGGCATTTTGCTCTTGAATTTTAACAAGTTCGGCATCTATATCTGCTTTAACAATTTTAGCTTCTGGAGCTTCTACCTCGATTCCTTCGTAGTTTTCTAGGACTACATCTGGGAATACATCGTATTGAACTGAAAATTTAAAGTCTTTGTCTAATTCTGGTGTTAATTTTTCTTCGTCTAAAAGAGTTGGAGTAGAAGCATGAAAAGGTTTTTCTTTTACTGTTGCAAGGGCTTCTTTTACAGCTTCTTCTAGAGTGTTATAAAAAGATTCTGCTTTTAAGGATTCTCCGAACTTGGTTTCTAGGACAGAAGTAGGTACATGACCTTTACGAAAACCTTTAATTTGAACATTCTTTGCATATTTTTTAAGAGTTTCGTTGTAACTTGTTCTTGTTTGTGTGCCATCTACAGTAATTGTTAATTTTACTGAAGAATTTTCTAATTTTTCTACCTTGGTTTTTTTTACAACAGCCATTGTAACCATCCTTATATCTAAATTGTAGTTCTTATTCAAAAAAACGACCCGAAGACCGAATCGTTTTAGAGCGAAAGATGGGATTTGAACCCACGACATCCACCTTGGCAAGGTGGCGCTCTACCCCTGAGCTACTTTCGCAAAGACCAATCGGACTGATTGGTTTGGGAGTGAAGGGACTTGAACCCTTACGCCGGAGGCACTAGATCCTAAGTCTAGCGTGTCTGCCAATTCCACCACACTCCCGTGGTTAATTTTCGATAGCCTATTGGTTTGCAATTTTCGACTTCGAAACCTATCTGAGCCGCAAAGGGATCGAACCTTTGACCCACAGATTAAGAGTCTGTTGCTCTACCAGCTGAGCTAGCGGCCCATATAGATTTTTACTAAAATCTATAAAAAAAAAGTACACCCGGTAGGATTCGAACCTACGACCCACGGATTCGAAGTCCGGCACTCTATCCAGCTGAGCTACGGATGCACGACCATTGGTCAGAGCCCTTTTAAAAAAAGGAGGGTGGACGACGGGATTTGAACCCGCGACAATCAGAACCACAAACTGAGGCTACTACCAACTGAGCTACGTCCACCATGCTCTTAATGCATTAAATATGCCTTAAATACTAAAAATAGTCAATGGGTTTATTTCATTTTTTTTGTATAAGTGGTATCATCAAATAATGAATTAGAAGGTAAAATAATGGATTTATTTGATGGAGCGAAAATTATAGGAGAGCCTCTTGCTGCGCGTATGCGCCCACGAAATCTATCAGAATATATTGGGCAAGATCATATTTTAGGGGAAGGGAAATTACTGCGTCGATTAATTCAAGCAGATCGAGTAACCTCTCTTATTTTCTATGGCCCGCCAGGAACTGGAAAAACAACTTTAGCTTCTGTTATCGCCAATGCAACTCAAAGTCGCTTTGTTGTCTTAAATGCTGTATTATCAGGAGTTAAACAATTAAGAGAAGAATTAGAAGAGGCGGCGAAACAGCAAAAATTCTATAATAAACGAACCCTTCTTTTCGTAGATGAAGTACATCGATGGAATAAATCGCAACAAGATGCCTTACTTCCTTGGGTAGAAAATGGAACTGTTGTGCTAATTGGTGCGACGACGGAAAATCCATACTTTGAAGTGAATCCTGCACTTGTCAGTCGAAGCCGGATTTTTAGATTAAAAAAACTAGATAGTATTGCTATGGAAAAGATCGTATTTCAAGCAATTGAAGATAGCGAACGAGGATATGGGGAGTATCATGTGACTATCGAATCTGATGCTCTTAGCCATCTAGTTAAAACAGCTGACGGAGATGCACTTAACGTTTTAAATGCTTTAGAGCTAGCGATAGAAACGACTCCAGATCATTTTCCTCCAGAAAAAGGCAGCCATATAAATGTCAATTTACAAACAGCCGAAGAGAGCATACAACAAAAAGCCGTATTGTATGACAAAGAAGGAGATTATCACTATGACATAATCTCTGCTTTTATTAAATCCATTCGGGGATCTGATCCCGATGGTGTGCTTTATTGGTTAGCTAGAATGATTCAAGGTGGAGAAGATTCTCGTTATATTTTTAGGCGTATGCTTATTTCTGCATGTGAAGATATAGGGCTAGCAGATCCTAATGCTATTTTAGTGGTAGAAGGAGCCGCAAGGGCGTTTGATAGAGTAGGTTTGCCAGAGGGGCGTTTCATGTTGACACAAGCAGCACTCTACTTGGCAACCGCACCTAAGTCTAATAGTAATCTTGCCTTTTTTGATGCTATAGAGGTGGTTTCTAAAGAACGCACAAAAGAAATTCCTAATCATTTAAAAGATAATGCGCGTGACAGCGAAGCCTTTGGCCATGGGAAAGGATATTTGTATCCACATGCTTATAAAGATCATTGGGTGGCACAGCAATATTTACCCGGTAGTTTGCAAGGTAGAATTTTTTATAATCCAAGCAATCAAGGCTACGAAGCTAAAATTCGAGATTCTGTTTTACGAAAGCGAGAAGTGCAACTAGATTCTGTCATGATAGACGAGGAAGCAGAAAATTATAGCTGGTCTCCAGAAAATAAAAAACATACTCAGTGGATAACGAGAGCAGAGAAAGGGAACGACAATGCAATTATGCTGCGTGATTCAATTATTCAAGCGGCCACTATAAAGCGAAATCAGAATTTACTTGTTTTAGAAGAGGGAAGTGCATTGCTTTATTGGGAGGCACTTCGAAGTGCACCAGAGGGCGGAGTCTATCTTTTAACAGATAAAATCGCTGTTAGGGAGCATATAGAACATTATTTTACAGAAAATGAAATAGACGACATCCCGCTCATCATTAACGGAAGCCGCAGCCATTTAATGGATCTCAGGATGCAGGTAACCAAAAACTCAGCAATTCAGTTTGACTGCATTCTTGCCCGTAACCTTTTATCAATTCAGGGTGAACCCATCGAACTTCTTACAACCCTTAAATCGATGCTAGCAAAATCGGGTAAAATTATCTTCACCCAAAAGCAATTTCTCCAATCAACCCATCTTTCATCAATTTTAACAGACTTAAATTATCAAAACCAGGAAGCGATTAAACTTGTTAAAGAGCGAGAGAAAACAATATTGAAAAATCATCTAGTTTTTAAATGGGATTTAAAAACAGTCACAGTGTTAGCCGAAAAAATGAAAATGAGATTAACAACAAATCCGGTGGAAAGCGTTAAAGAGCTAGAAATGAACACGCAGTTACTCGAGCAATGGTTTAATCCAAATTCACCCGATGGATATGCAACATTGCCCGAAGAGATTATTAAGCCAATCTCTTTGTTTTTGTTTAACAAAAAAATTTCTTGGAAATATATCGATAACATATATACACTACAGTAAATTTCTTAGTGAGCTTTTTTTATTTTTTACTTTTATTTTTAACAAAAATATGCTAAAACATATTTAGAGGAGAATGATTTCTTATGGCAATTTTTTATAGTGATGGACAATTTATCGATGAAAATGAGGCTATGATATCTGTAAAGGATTTGTCAGTTTTGCGCGGATATGGCGTATTCGACTTTTTAAGAAGTTACAATCGAAAGCCTTTTTATCTAATGGCGCATATTCAACGCTTCCGAAATTCAGCTAACCTTATTGGGTTAGAAATCAAAGAAACTGACGAAGAGCTAGAGCAAATCGTGTTAGATACGATTGCTAAGAATCCTCAATTTAAAGAAGTGAATATTCGATTTATCTATTCAGGCGGTGTTTCCCCAGACGGTGTGACTCCAATAGGGAATGGCAAACTAATTATCATGGTCACACCTAAACACGAGCTGCCATCTTGTTGGTACACAGAAGGGATTAAGGCAATAACGGTCGATCAAGAGCGTTTTATCCCTGGTGCTAAAAGCATTAATTACATAGGGGCCATTATTGCTCAAAAAATTGCATCTCAGGAAGGAGCTATCGAAGCCCTTTATCATAATTCAAATGGCACAGTAACCGAGGGGACGACGACAAACCTTTTTGGTTTTAAAAATGGGATTTGGACTACTCCAGAAAAAAATATTCTTCCAGGAATTACAAGACAAGTTTTGCTAGAATTGTTAGGCGAACAAGTCGCAAAAGCTGACATCACAAAAGATGAATTATTACAATTCGATGAAGTCTTTATTTGCGCTTCTAATAAAGAAATTGTCCCTATTGTAAAAATAAATGAGACAATCATA
>CAYJGX010000071.1:0-3881 GCA_964369795.1 uncultured Spirochaetaceae bacterium | reverse complement strand
AGTAATCAACCTTTTTAAAGAATTTACAGATGAATTTGCTCAAAACTAATATTGCCGTCTAGGAAGAAAATGAGACCAATCGAAACAAATAAACTAAAATCAATACTGCAAACAACTCCTGCGATTGCCATCATCAATAAAAAAGCTCTTATTAACAATTATCAGCAAATCAAAAATAAATTAGATGAAAATGTAAAATTGATGGCTGTTGTAAAGGCCGACGGTTATGGTCATGGGGCTATCGAAGTATCAAAAATTGCACTAGAGAATGGAGCTAATTATTTGGCTGTTGGGCGATTATCAGAGGCAATAGAGCTTCGTGTTGCCAAGATAGATTCGCCTATTTTGCTATTAGGCGGTATTTTGCCTGGGCAGATTAAAGAGGCACTTTTAAACAAGGTCTCACTATCCGTGAACACTTACGACTCTGCTAAGCTCATTTCAAATTTTGCCTCAGAGTTAGGTCTAAAGGCCACTGTTCATATAAAGGTCGACACTGGAATGGGGCGCCTTGGGATTTGTACCGATACAAGTTATAATGTAACTTGCATAGAAGAGATTCAGTCTATCTCTTCGCTTTCAAATATTTTTGTCGAAGGACTTTATACACATTTTGCTAGTGCAGATTCTACAGATAAATCTTATGCTAATAGTCAACTTGATCTTTTTAGTCAAATCATCAACAAATGTAAAGAGGCCGATTTAAAAATTCCCCTTTTTCATTGTGCTAATAGTGCGGCAACCATTGAATTGCCTTTGGCTCAAATGAATATGTGTCGAACAGGAATTATTCAATATGGATTGTGGCCATCAAATGAATCTAATAAATCCCTAATCGCACTAGAAGGTGCACTGCAATTTTTAACAACGATTGTTCAGATAAAAACGGTCCCTAAAGATTTTGCTGTCAGTTACGGTTCTACCTACAAAACCCCATCTGAAAAAAGGATTGCCACTCTTGCGATTGGTTATGCAGATGGTTTTTCTCGTCAACATTCTAACAACGGTTTTGTACTTGTGAATGGAAAAAGGTGTCCGATTATTGGCCGTGTTTGTATGGATTTAACCGTGATCGATGTCACTGATGTTGAATGTGAGGTTAATGATATTGCTGTTATTATTGGTCGTTCGGGAGATGAAGTGATTACGGCAGAAGAGGTAGCTACCCGTATTGGAACAATCAATTACGAGGTTGTGACAGCAATATCAAAACGAATCCCACGATTTTTTATCGACTAAAAATGGCAAAAAAGAAGAGAATAACTTTCGATGAATATTATCAATCCTTATATCCTAATCGCTGGGAAGAACTTAAAAAGGCTCTCTTGCACGAAGAAAGTCTCTATTTTGAATTAAAAGAAGGATTGCGAAAATCTTACTTTTTAGACCCAGCCTCGGTAGAAGCGGCTAATACCCTAAATGTGTTACCAGGTGAATCTGTTCTTGATTTATGTGCTGCCCCAGGGGGCAAATCCCTTTTGCTTGCTTTAGCGCTTAAGGGAGAAGGGCGTCTAGTTTCTAATGACATTTCACCTAGTCGCCGTGAACGTTTGCAGAAGGTTTTACGAGAGCATTTAAACGAACGAGATTATAGCATTGTCTCTGTCTACGGTCATGACGCTGCCCGGTGGGGATTGTACGAGAAAGGCCTCTACGATAAAATTCTTTGTGATGTTCCTTGTTCGAGTGAACGACATGTTATTAAGTCGCCAAAACATTTAGCCCAGTGGAGCGAGAGCAGAATTAAGACGCTGGCTACAAGGCAATTTGCTATTTTAGCATCGGCATTAGATGCGCTTAAAGTGGGCGGAACCCTCATATATTCGACTTGTGCAATCACTCCAAAGGAGAATGATGCAGTTATAGAAAAGTTATTTAAGAAGCGTGCAGGCTTGTTTGAGGTTATTACAGAAAAAAATGCAAAAATTCGAGAAAGGACCCAGTATGGAATACATATCCTACCAGATCTTTGTGGTGGGTTAGGCCCTATTTATTATTCGTGTATTAAAAAATTAGGCGATAATAACCTGTAAATTCACTCTTGGTATCTTGAGAGTCGCTCTTTATTTCATTTTTAAAATCATTTAGGAATTGTTCTTTGTAAGTTTTTAACTGTTGCTCGTTTCTTGTATCAGCAATTATTTTATAGGTTGATGTTTCGATGCTGTTGCATTTAGTTTGATGAATTTTTCTTTGATAGTCATAGTAATTTTCTTTGCAGTAGGAAATTTTCCCGTTTGGTGTCTGGTAAGAAAAATCGGCTCCAAATATTTCGACTTCTTTAGCTCCCCATAGTTTAGAAATGGATATGGCTGAATAGGTGACATTGCCACCTGTTTTGTATGTTTTTCGGTTTTCAAACAAATTGTGTGGAGGAAAAACAAAATGGAATTTTGAATAGAGGGTTGTTAATTGAGTTGAACTAAATGCATCGAGGATAAGCGAGATCTTTTCACGGATCTTTCTAGGTATGATTTGATGGTGATGCAATGAATAATGTTGGCAATCAATTGTTAATACAAAATGTGGAATAATCTCATTTGCTACGAGAGAGGGAAGCGCAGTATCTGTACTCAGTAGAATTTTTTCTTCTAGCAGCCCTTTTTTGATCATATCTAATGAATCATTGAGAGATGGACCTGCTGCGGCAACGATAATTTGTTTATTTTTCCAATTAGGAATTTCTTTGACCGTATTGATCATTTTTTGATTTTTTGCCCAATTGATATTCCACTGTTTTTGAAAATGCTTTATGGTTGCTAATTCTTGTTTTAGAGAATTAATGAATAATAATATGTTTTCTTTAATGTTGTTACAAAATTGAGGGTTGTATCGTTCGTAGCCAGGCAGTGAAACAATTTTAACAGAAATTTTATCGTTTGCATGTTCGCTTAAATAATTTTTTAATTTAAGAAGGAGTTTCTGGAATTCAGTTTTGGTGTAAGTAAAGATTCCTTCGCCTAGTTTAGGCGGTGTAGGTGCTAGTCTTTCTTCTTCTATAACTAATAAGGGAATATTGTTTGTGCAAACGGATTTTAAATGGAATCCATACCCTAATCCTATGCAAATAAAAAGTATTGGATCATTATTCGGGTTTGCAAAAAGTCTTTCCCCTTCTTTAATAGGATTGTAGGTAGAATGAATTGAATATTCTTTCTCGTTTTTTTTACATAAGAGGGTTGGTAAACTATTCATTCGAGTGACTCCATTTTACTTCTAGCTCTGACAAGAGAGAAGAAAAGTAATTATAGCGATTTTCCTTAGAAATATAACTAAAATAGTCATCAGCAATATTATTGTCAGATGCAATTTTTTGAATAAAATTTATTTGTGGCTTGTTTTGTACTGTTAATGAAATTTTAGGCTTAGAGGTAAATTTTGAAATTTGATTAACTATTTCGCAGTAGGAAAGAATGTTGTCAATTTCTGGTGATAAGGAATCTTCTAAACGGAAAAAATCTTTCTTGTCATTCCATTGAGTTTTAAACCACTCCTTGTAGATGGATAGGCTCTTGTTATTTTGATGTTGAGTATAAATTTGATTTTGAAAAGGATTTAGTTTGGTTGAGTTGTTAAATATTGTCGTGTGAGACTGATGAGTGATGCAGTGAGCAAGATCTTTATCATTTTGAAGATCTAAACCGGCAAATACAATTAAGTCGTTTGTCATTTTACGTGCAATATCTAGGGCGCTGCAAGCAACAGAGCCATATTCGAGCATTTTAAATTTACTAAACTGTGGGACACAGACACTCTTTTCTAATACTGTTTGTTGATTTAATAAAACAAATGGCTTTTGCTTAAAAGAAGCCGCCTGTATCGAGGATAGAATAGGGTAGCTCCCCTGCGATTTAATTATAAATTTTTGTGCCCAGTAGCTA
>CAYJGX010000070.1:3941-11346 GCA_964369795.1 uncultured Spirochaetaceae bacterium | reverse complement strand
CTTCCAGAATAGGTAAAGTTTTCTTTGTGAATACCGCCCTTCGCCGCATATTCCCACTCTGCTTCTGTGGGCAAACGGTAACCATTAGCGTCCCAGTCGCAAATAGTGTTATCCCAATTCGGATTTGCACTAGTAGGAATAGCGCTATAAGCTAACTCATTCCAAGCGTTATTGTTATCAAAACCCGCTACAGAGTAAACAGGAGTTAAACCATTTTTAATACTTAGTTTATTACAATAGGCAATCGCCTGATACCAGTTTACATAATTAGCTGGGTGAGTGAAATCGCTAGCGTTGCTGTTATTGCTTGTATTTATAGAACCTGGTCCAAAAACAGCTTCATACTCGGCTTGGGTGACTTCTTTCTCTCCCATATAGATACTAGATAGAGTCACATCGTGAACAGGCCTTTCATTATTAAAAGAGTCAAGAGTGCTTTCTGGTGACCCCATAGAGAAAGTGCCCCCTTGAACAAAGACCATTCCTTCTATTGCCTCTGCCCAACACGCATATAAAGTCATCTCTTCTTCAACAAGGAAAGAGGCTTCATCTGTGTAGAAAACGCCGCTTCCATCGCTTTTCGTATTCCAACCGACAAAGGTAAATCCGTCTTTTGTAAAAGCATTTGGATCTAACTTAATAGCCTCTCCAACCTTCACAGAAAGGTTATTCATCGCACCCGAAGAAGCTCCCTGTCCATTAAAAGTAAGATAGACACTTTCTCCCTCTGTATAAGAACGAACAAGCCGGAAACCGAAATCTAGGAATGGCTCGGCGCCCGTGTTTTCGCGAGTGCGAAACGCAACCCGACAATAGGTGAAGTAGCCGCTGAAGAAACCACCACCCCGAAGGATGCGCTCCGAGCCCGAGGCAGGACCCGTCGGGTTCATGCCATTCTCTGGGTTTGCTTGTGAATCGTAATACGTTGCACTATACCAGTCCCAACACCATTCCCATACATTGCCACTCATATCATAAAGCCCTAAAGCATTAGGGGCTTTCTCCCCAACAGGTTGGGAATTGTCATCTGAGTTCCCAAGAAACCAAGCAACTTCGTCTATTTCGTTACTTCCAGAATAGGTAAAGTTTTCTTTGTGAATACCGCCCTTCGCCGCATATTCCCACTCTGCTTCTGTGGGCAAACGGTAACCATTAGCGTCCCAGTCGCAAATAGTGTTATCCCAATTCGGATTTGCACTAGTAGGAATAGCGCTATAAGCTAACTCATTCCAAGCGTTATTGTTATCAAAACCCGCTACAGAGTAAACAGGAGTTAAACCATTTTTAATACTTAGTTTATTACAATAGGCAATCGCCTGATACCAGTTTACATAATTAGCTGGGTGAGTGAAATCGCTAGCGTTGCTGTTATTGCTTGTATTTATAGAACCTGGTCCAAAAACAGCTTCATACTCGGCTTGGGTGACTTCTTTCTCTCCCATATAGAAACTAGATAGAATGACATTACGAACAGGGCTTTCGTGACTTTCAGCGTCAGGAGTGCCTTCTGGTACCCCCATAGAGAAAGTACCACCTTCGACTAAAACCACATTTTCTTGCCACTTTGCATAAAGGGTGGTATCTGCGGTAACTTTATCTGTTTGGAAGTTCCATTTGTTTTTGAAGTCGGCTTCTTTATACCAACCTACAATAGTATGGATTGGGTTTGTAGGTGCAGAAGGTTCAACTACAGTAGAACCCGGAACGAGAACTTGTGAGGCTACTACATTTTCGCTATTGGTGTTAAAAGTTACCGTATAATAGGTTAAGTCGGCATTTTTCCAGCCGTTTTCACAACCACCAATCCCCCGATAAAAAGAGACAAAGGCCTCTTGAAAAACGGGATTAAGGTTAAAGTTAGAGTCGATCGTTGCAATTCGGTCTACATTTTGAACCACTTTGTCGACAGCCGTTTCACGAGCCGTGTCTGATCCAAAAAAGTAGCCATCGTCTGCCACAAAAAGGCGCTTAGAGGTGATGGCAACCACCTTGCCTGCACCAAAAAATGCAGCTTCCGTTAACGAACTTGGCGTAAATGCCCCCTTATACCCACTAGGAAAAACCGTTTCGCCTATCTTCTTTTCTAATACTGTTCGATTTGCAGGATCGACCACCCCAACAAACCCACAACTCACATAATCTGACATTTTGTCGCTGCTAAAATAATCCCCAGAACTACCATAGCCGACCAAAATGAGTTTATTATTAAAGGGAACAAAATCGGTTACTCTAAAGGAAGCGGCCGCCTGTGCACTTAGCCCTAAATCTAGGGGCGTAGCAGTTGTCTCTTCAGTCGTATACCCCTCGTTAGTTTCTATTAGCTTATAAAGGTAAAAAGGTCTTTCGCTATTAGCATTTTCGTTTTGAGCAGAGGCTAATAAATAAAGATCCGACCCAATAACCGCTACATACCCCCCATTATATCCACCATCAATATTCGGGAACGTTACAGCAAGAGTCTCTTTTTCATCGCTCATTTCCATAATGAAAAAAGAAAAAGAGCTCATGTCGCTAGAGTGAACTCTAAAAAGACCAAAGGGATTCCCGTTAAGCAGAAAGAAATCGATCAATAAACTCGATTCCATGAAATCCGCGGGAAAAGATTCTACTGGAGTAACGAGCCCTGCTTCATCAATAAGAGAAATCTCTAAAGAAGGAGAATTCGATTCCAATACTACTCTGTAACCATAGGTCACATAATTGGGAGCAAAAGCTATAAGCTCGGGGCGGTAAGGTTCCCCATTAGCGGTTAAAACCGATGTTCTATACATAGCAGGAAAACTAGTTTTATGGAAAGTGGTGAAAACGGCGCTCGCTTCCCCCTCAGAGCTTTTGTTGTAAAGTAAAAAAGGCGGATTGATAGTAATGGTTAGCGGATTATCGCCTGCTTGAATGTTTATAGATTCTGTTTTTGTAGAAAACAAGGTAACAGGTTTTTCGCCTACCGTTTCTATTATCAAGGTGGCATTAAGATTTGTTCTTTAGGACACCGGAGAAAATTGGAAAGCCACAATAACCGTATCTGCATTTTGAGTAATGGTTTGAATGGGTTCATTGGTATCGGTATTCACTAAACTAACGGTAACTGCCAACGAGACCTTTTGGCCGTCAATCTCTATTTCGTAGTTAGGATCTTCGTCCCCCATTAGCGAAAACAACTGAGAAAAGGTAGAAGGACGACTTGCCTCCGTAATGCCTAAAACTTGATTGATATTTAGTGAAAAACGAATAGGATCGCTAAACTCTTCGTTGCCATGGTTACAAGAAAAAAACGAAACACACGCAACAATAATCATCGACAAAAAAGATAATTTTTTCATAAAAAACTCCTTAATGTATAATTGTAGCACAATTATAGTCAATGAGCAAGGTTTGAAAGCTAGGATATATAAAAGTAGGTGCAATTTTATTCTTTTATTCAAAAATAAAAGAATAACAACATCTTGAAAACCCTACCTTAAAATGATAACCTATTCACAGGAGTTTACCATGCTAGTAAAACACATCTTAACACAAAAACCAAGTAACGATTCTATCCAAGTAGACGGCTGGATTCGAACGGTCCGTGACACGAAAAATGTCATTTTTATTGCCCTAACCGACGGCTCTTCCATAGAAACCCTCCAAATTATTATAGACAAAGAAAATTATAATCCAAGCCCAGAAGTGGTTGCAGAACTTAAAACGGGAGCTAGTATTTCGGCTATCGGAAGACTCGTTGCCTCGCAAGGGGGAAAACAGGCAATCGAACTCCTTTGTAGCGAACTTATTCTAGTCGGTAAAATCGAAGACGATTTCCCCATGCAAAAGAAACGACATAGCTTCGAATTTTTGCGAGAAGTAGCCCATTTACGAGCAAGAACCAATGCCTTTGGTGCCGTTGCCCGCGTTAGAAGTGCCATGAGCTATGCCGTGCACACCTTTTTCCAACAAAACGACTTTAACTACATCCATACGCCTATTATCACCGCTTCCGACTGCGAAGGGGCTGGCGAAATGTTTCAAGTGACCACCCTCAACCTAGACGCCATTGCCAAAAAAGGTGCGCCCGAGGGCATCGACTACAGCCAAGATTTCTTTGGCAAAAAAGCTTCTCTTACCGTTTCTGGACAACTTTCAGCAGAAACCTATGCTTGCGCCCTTAAAAATGTTTACACCTTTGGACCTACTTTCCGAGCCGAAAACTCGAACACCACGCGCCACCTTGCCGAATTCTGGATGATCGAACCCGAAATGGCTTTCTGCACGCTAGAAGGCAACATGGAAGTAGCAGAAAAATTTATCAAATTCGTTCTTAAATATGTCCTAGACAACTGTGCGGGTGACATGGAATTTTTTGACAGCTTCATCCAAAAAGGAACCATCGACACCCTAAAAGAGGTTATCGAAAAACCCTTTGTTCACGTCACCTACACACAAGCCATCAAAGCACTAGAAGAATGTGGCGCCGACTTTGAATTCAAACCTTCTTGGGGTTGCGACCTTCAAAGCGAGCACGAAAAATATTTAACCGAGCAAATTTACAAGGCACCCGTCATTGTCACCGACTACCCAAAAGAAATTAAAGCCTTCTACATGAAATTAAACCCAGACGGCAAAACCGTGCGAGCCATGGACATCTTAGTCCCACGACTTGGCGAAATTATTGGCGGAAGCGAACGTGAATCCGACTACGAGACCCTCGTCTCTCGAATTGAATCTCTTGGCCTCGAAAAAGAAGATTACTGGTGGTACCTAGACCTTCGCCGACACGGAACTGTCCCTCATTCGGGCTTCGGGCTTGGCTTTGAACGACTTATTTTATACGTAACTGGAATGCAAAACATCCGCGACGTCATCCCCTCTCCACGAGCGGTTAAAAACTGCAATTTCTAGTTTTTTAGATATTTCCCGTAGGGTTGGGCGTATCCCATTTTCCAAATGGGACCGCGCTTTTCAGAGCCAGGTCCAAAGGTAAACTTTGGACAGCCTACGGCTCTCTTCCAATCGCTTACGCATTAAATCATACTATTTTAAATCCGCAGCACTCTTTTTCGGTGCCAAATTTGCCTCTTTTTTCTCGACAAACTCTTTAAATAACAGATAGGCAACCGAGGCAAGTGGAATACAAAGTAATATTCCAACAACGCCTGCAAGCGTTGCTCCCACACTAACAGCGGCTAAAACCCACATTCCAGGCAAGCCAATCGAGTTCCCCACCACTCGTGGATAAATGATATTCCCCTCGATTTGTTGGACAACAATAAAAATAACAAGAAAATAGATAGCTTGAATGGGACTAACAATCAGAATTAAAAATGCTCCAATCCCTGCCCCGACAAATGCCCCCACAATCGGAACAAGAGAGGTAAAGCCAATTACAACCGCTATCAACAAGGCAAAGGGAATTCTAAATAGAAGCAAAACCATCAACATTAAAAGGCCAAGAATAATCGCCTCGATAGATTGACCAGTAATGAAATTTGCAAATGCATTTTTTGTCATCGATAAAACTTTTAAAATTTTATTCGTTTTAGATTGAGCAAAAAGGGCGTTCATTGAGCGTGTAAATTGAGATGCCAATTTTTCTTTGCTTATCAAAATATAGATGGCAAAGACAACCGAGATAAACATCGTCGAAACAAAAGAGACAACACCAGAAGCCACTGTTAGGGTGCTGTCAAAAAGACCAATGACACCCGTTTTTAGAAAGTTGATGACATTTGTCTTTATTTCGTCAAAATTTATAGATTCAACAAATTCAAGAAACTCTGGATTGTCAGAAATTTTTGACAAGTAGGCAACTAAAGTTGGCATAAAAGCCTCGATTTTATCGCCAAGTGTCGCTACGGTCGTAGTTAATTGAGGGATAACGACAAGCATTGCAAAAACAATGATGGCAACAAAGAAAAGCAGAGATAACAATAAAGATAAGGGTCGGACAACGAGTAAAGGCAGAGGTTTTTTTATTCGTTTGTTAAAAAAGATTTTTCTTTCGATAAAAGAAATAGGCAAATTGACAATGAAGGCAAATGCCCCTGCAATCAAGAAAGGCGACAAGAGCGCAAAAACAAAACTAAGCGCTTTTCCAAATAACTCGGGTTGCCAAAAAAAGAGCACCACTACAAACATGAGTAACAAAATCTTTTTTTGCTTTTTGATGAACTCGACCATTGTTCTCTCCTTATTTATCTATTTCGTAAAATACGTGTTAAAACCCTGTCGAAGGTAGATGAAAACTTCTGTAATTCTTTTAGGCTAAAGGAAGAGTGCTTTTCTGTTTGCACGCCCATTTGCCGAAACTCGTACATTAAATCGCGGATACTCAGTCGCTCACGAATCATTTCTGGAGTAAATTCGTCGCCGCGGTCATTGATGACATGCACCCCGTTTTCGATGAGGCGCGCGGCTAAAGGAATATCGCGCGTGATTGCAAGGTCGCCCGCGGCGGCCTTTTCGGTGATGTAATCATCCGCAACGCCCTCGCCCTCTTCTACCACTACCATTTGCGTAAATTCGTGCTCGGGAAATGGAATTTGTATATTTGCCACAAAGATTAGCTGAATTTGCAACCGCAATGAGGCTCGACATACCACTTCTCTCACTTTAAGCGGACAAGAATCCGCATCTATCCATAATGTCATAATAATACCGAATTTATTTTTATACTTTGCAATATCTCCAAGAAAATAATACCATATTTTCATTAAAAAGGATATAATGAACAAGAGATGACAATGAATTTTAGTGAAATCCTATCTATTTTAAAAACGACTAATCCTCGTGAATTAGAAGCCATTTTTAATACGGCTCACGAGACTAAACTTGCCCACTGCGGCCCTAAAGTTTTTTTCCGTGGAATAATCGAATTTAGCAATATCTGTGATAAAAACTGTTACTACTGCGGGATTCGAGCTGGCAACAAAAGCATCTCGCGTTACACCCTCTCTAAAGAAGAAATTCTTTCCGAGGCCATTTGGGCATGGAAAGCCAACTACGGCTCGATTGTTATTCAGGGTGGAGAATTACAAAGCGAAGCCTTAACCACCTTTATAGAAGAAATTTTATTTGAGATCAAGCACGCCACCAACAACACCCTCGGAATCACCCTCTCCCTTGGCGAACAAACAAAAGAAAGCTACCAACGCTGGTTTGCGGCAGGCGCCCATCGTTATCTCCTTCGAATCGAATCTAGCAACCCCGAATTATACAAACAAATCCACCCAGCCTCTCACTCTCACGAGGCGCGTTTACAATGCCTCTACCATCTAAAAGAAATTGGCTACCAGACAGGCACCGGCGTCTTAATCGGCATTCCAAACCAAACTCTAGAAGATCTTGCAAACGACATCTTATTTTACAAAACTTTAGACGTAGACATGGTAGGCATGGGCCCCTTTATCCCCCATCCACAGACTCCCATGGG
>CAYJGX010000070.1:1234-3841 GCA_964369795.1 uncultured Spirochaetaceae bacterium | reverse complement strand
AAAATGATTGCAGCCACTCGCCTAAGCCTCCCCGACATCAACATTGCCGCAACCACCGCCCTGCAAGCCCTTGCCCCCAACGGCAGAGAATCTGGCATTCTTGCGGGGGCAAATATTATTATGCCAAACCTAACCGACACCCAATACAGACGGGGCTATCAACTTTACTCAAACAAGCCAAGTTTAGACGAGAATGCCTCCACAACTCGGGAGGCATTAGAAAAGTCCATTGCAAAAACGGGCGCCACTATCGGCTATAACGAATGGGGCGATTCTCTCCACTATAAAAAACGAACCACCCCCTTATCTTAAACTAAAACCGACAAATAGCGCTCTCCCGTATCGGGTAAAAGCACAACAACCAATTTGCCCTCATTTTCCTCACGGTTAGCCACCTCTAAGCCGGCACAAACTGCCGCCCCACTAGAAATCCCTACCATAAGCCCCTCTTCTCTCGCAAGTCGCAAGGCCATCTCCTTTGCCGCATCATCAGCCACCCCGATAACCTCATCTAAAATTTCTACATTCAAATTACTTGGAATAAAGCCTGCACCAATCCCCTGAATTTTATGAGGCCCAGCCGTTCCTCCCGCAATCACAGGTGACGTTGCTGGCTCCACAGCCACCGCCTTCACATTTGGATTGAGCCGCTTTAATAGCGTTGCACAACCCGAAACCGTTCCACCTGTTCCAACGCCCGCAACAAAAATATCGACTTCTCCATCGGTATCATTCCAAATTTCCATCCCCGTCGTTGCTTCATGGATAGCGGGATTCGCCCCATTATCAAACTGACTTGGAATAAAAGCAGAATTGCCTTTGGCCACTTGCTCCTTGTAAATTTCCTTCGCCCTCTCGATTGCCCCTTTCATCCCTAATTTTCCAGGAGTCAATTCAATCTGAGCCCCAAGCAAGGCCAGTAAATTCCGCCGCTCTAAGGTCATTGTATCGGGCATCACCAAAATAAGCCTATAACCTCGTGAAGCACAAACCATCGCAAGCCCCACACCCGTATTTCCACTTGTCGGCTCTATTATCGTTGTGCCACAATGGACAAGGCCCTCTTTTTCTGCCACTTCTATCATATTAAGCGCCACGCGATCCTTCACGCTCCCGCCAGGATTTTGCTTTTCGAGCTTTACCACAAGCCGTGCCTTACACCCCTTCGCCACTCGCCCTAAATCCACTAGAGGCGTATTTCCAACTGCTTTCGTAATATTTTCTAAAATCTTCATATCTAAATGATACCCTATTTTTGAAAATATGCAAGTCTCATAAAGCCTTTTTTTACAATCGGGTTGACAAATTTTACCTAATTTGATATAAAAACTTATATTACGGATCAGTAGAGGCGCATCGACAAAAAGTAGTTGTACAGAGGGACGTTCCCCGAAGAAGTACAATAAAAGGTGTCGCTGCCGAGGTTGTTTTCAAAACGTTAAGAAAACAGTCGGGTTTGCCAGATAACATCTGCAAAACTGTCACCTAAATCATAGGTGGAGTGCTATTGATCAGTCCGAAAGGTCTTCTGCCAGGTCCGTAAAAAATATTTTACGGAGGTTCATTACCATGGACAAAATCAATGTAGCCATTCTAGGCGCAACCGGCACAGTCGGACAAAAATTCATTTCTTTATTAGAAAATCACCCCTATTTCGTTGTTGCAGAAGTTGTCGCTTCCGAACGTTCTGCTGGCAAACTTTACAAAGATGCAACTAACTGGAAACAAGACAAATTTATTCCCGCTGACATTGCAAATCTTGTTGTTAAATCCACTGCAGACAAACTGACAAGTAAAATTCTTTTCTCTGGTATGGATGCCGCTTTCGCTGGCGAAGCCGAAGAGAATTATGCAAAACTCGGTCACTACGTTATTTCTAACGCACGAAACCACCGAATGGACAAAAATGTTCCTATTATTATCCCCGAAGTTAACTGTGATCACTTCGAAATCATCAAGTCTCAACCATGGGATGGCGGAATTATCACTAACTCAAACTGCTCTACTATGTTTTTAGCAATGGTTCTTGCTCCTCTTCAAAAAGCCTTTGGCATTAAGCACGTTCACGTAACTACCATGCAAGCGATTTCGGGTGCAGGTTATCCTGGGGTTCCTTCTATGGATATTCTTGGCAATGTCGTTCCACATATTGGTGGAGAAGAAGAAAAGATGGAAATGGAAGCTCAAAAAATTCTTGGTTCTGTTGATGGTGATGAGATTGTTGATGCTGATTTTGTTGTATCTGCACACTGTAATCGGGTCGCTGTTTTCGATGGCCATACTGAATCTCTAACCATCAAATTTAACAAAAAACCATCCGTAGCAGAAGTCAAAGAAGTTCTTGTTAATTTCAAAGGAATGCCACAAGAAAAAAATCTTCCATTCGCACCTGCACAGCCTATCATCGTATTTGAAGAAGCAGACCGACCCCAACCCGCTAGGGACGCATGGAAAAACAACGGCATGAGCACTTGTGTTGGCCGAATCCGCGAAGACAAAATCGACGACATCAAAATGACCATTATGGGTCACAACACAATCCGAGGGGCAGCGGGCGCAGCCATTCTAAACGCAGAAGCTTTAGTTGCTCTAGGTTACATTAACTAA
>CAYJGX010000070.1:0-1134 GCA_964369795.1 uncultured Spirochaetaceae bacterium | reverse complement strand
GAAGGAAAAAACTATGATAGTTATGAAATTTGGAGGTACATCGGTACAAGATGCCTCCTGTATGGATCAAGCATTAGACATCGTATTATCACGAGCCGAAGAAGGAGTAGTCCTTATCTCCTCTGCAATGGCCCGAATGACCGATTCTTTAATTGCCTTAGGCGATTTTGCTCGTGCAGGTGAGCGCGATGCTGCTGCCGAGTCGATTGCAGCCATGGTCGAACGACACAAAGTTGCAGCAAACGAATTTTTAACAGGAGTAAACCTAAGCGATTGTCTAGAGCAACTTACCGTATTAGGCGAAGAACTTCGCTCTTCGGTAAAAGGACTTTGCATTTTAAAACAATGCAACACCGAAGCACTAGACACCATTCAAAGTTTTGGGGAACTTTTATCTACAACACTACTCTCTTTCAGAGTTCGCGAAAGAGGCTTTAAGTCAGTATGGTTAGACTCCCGTCAACTTGTTAAAACCGATAGTACTTTTGGCGCAGCTTTAGTCGATTTTGACGCAACAAATAAGGCTATTGCCTCTGCTGTCAAAAAAGAAAAAAACTTAGTTTACGTGGCTCAAGGTTTTATCGGATCTACCTCTAACGGCGACACGACTACACTTGGTCGTGGGGGAAGCGACTACAGTGCAGCCATTTATGGTGCGGCACTTGGCGTCGATGAAATTCAAATTTGGACCGACGTTAACGGCATCATGACCACCGACCCAAGAATTGTTTCGACGGCACGAACGATCGAAAGCATCACTTACGAAGAGGCGGCAGAGCTTGCATTCTTCGGAGCAAAAGTGGTTCACCCTGCAACAATTCAACCGGCTGTTGGACAAAATATCCCTGTTCTCGTTTTGAACACCAAAGATAGCACAGGTAAATTTACCAAAATCACTGGAACCGACTGTGGCCACGGGCTCAAAGCAATTTCTGGAAAAAAAGGCATTACAGTCATCAATATTAGCTCTTCAAGAATGTTTAACGCCTACGGTTTCCTAAGCCGTCTCTTTTCCATCTTTGAAGAAAACAAAACTTCAGTCGACCTCCTTTCAACTAGCGAAGTTTCTGTTTCGCTTACCATCGACAACACCACCTACCTCGACAACATCGTCGCAGAACTTGAAAAAATGGG
>CAYJGX010000069.1:7141-12010 GCA_964369795.1 uncultured Spirochaetaceae bacterium | reverse complement strand
ATTTTTGCGGATCCAAGCCGAGTTTAAACACAACGTCATTCCAACAAGTTGTACTCTTCTTGTTGCAGTGGAAAAAGAGCTCTCTCCAGATGCATTTTCGACAATTCCTTTTACCAACGAAGAGATAAAAAATGGCGCCTCCTTTTCGTGCACAAAAATAGAAAAAAATGACACTTGCGACGAAAAAGTATTATCTGCAAGCGAAAGCAAGAAGCTGCTAAATCGAATGGTAAAAATTCCAAATGGAGCATTAGAGTGGCAAAATGAAATTGTCGAAACATCGGCGAACTTAGCTACGCTACTTTATAAGAACGGAAAACTAGAGGCCGTTTTAAGTATTCGCTCTTTGAAAGAAGAAAAGCAAGAAGCGCTACGTAAAAAAATAGTGGACTTGCTAACGAATGCACATTTTACCATAGAGAGCGATGGAGGTTATCCATGTTGGACACCCGAATGGGATTCCTCCTTTCTTAAAGAGGCATGTAAAAACTGGGAGCTTTTTTTTGGTAAAAAACCCCATGTGAATGTGATTCATGCCGGGTTAGAGTGTGGAGTGATTGGAAAAAAAATCGAGGGTTGTAAAATGATTTCGCTAGGACCCGACATTGTAGATGTACACAGCCCTAGCGAAAAACTAAATATGGATTCTATGGAACGAGTTTATTCGTTTGTTAAATTTTTTATTTCGTCGATGAGTGCGAGCGTTTGTTCGTAACCTTTTGTTAAGTCCTCTTCGGAAGGAGACCCTTGCCATTCGACTGCTTCTAAGTAATCCCACTTTAATTTAGCGGTTAACTCATCAAATTGTTTTTGGGCTCCACCCGACCAGCCAAACGAGCCAAATCGGAAAACTTTTTTATTAGCAACATGAGAGCGATCAAAAATATCTAAGATGTGAGCCATGGGCGGAAACATCTTGTATTCGTAGGTGGGCATTCCAATAATAAGCCCTCTAGATTTCCATGCATCAGCAAGAACAAAAGAGGCATGGTCTCGCGGTATTTTATATACTGAATAACTTGCCTCTTTTTCTTCGAGTGCTTTAATAACCGGTTCTAACATTTTAGCCGTGTTTCCATACATTGAGCTCCAAATGACGGTGATGTGCTCTGTAGCAGGATTTTTTAAGTAAGATGCCATTTCTTGGTATAGTTTGATGATGGCTTCGGGGTGGCTACGCCAAATAGGGCCGTGAGAAGGTGCAATCGTTTTAATTTCTAATGCGGAAAGTTTTTCGATTCCTTTTAAAACAAAGGTAGAAAAAGAAGAGACAATATTAGAGTAATATCGTAGACACTCGCCCTTAAAAAATTCCATATCTGCAAAAGTCATTTGGTCATCAAAAACCTTGTCCTCTGCAACAGCTCCAAAGGAGCCAAAGGCATCGCAGGAGAAGAGAATTTTATCCTCGTTGCAGTAGGTCATCATTGTTTCGGGCCAGTGAATATTTGGAGTTTCGAAAAAGGTAAGCGTTTTACTTCCCAAAGAAAGAGAGTCTCCCTCTTTGACAACAGTAATTCCTTCGGTGATTTTAAAAAAGGCCGTAACAAGAGCCGCAGCTTTTTGCGTGCAATAAATTTGGGCCTTAGGGTTTCTAGCTTTAAGTTCGGATAAAAAACCCGTGTGGTCGGGCTCCATATGATTTAATATAACATAATCGAGAGTATCGAAGGAAACGCCAATACTGGCTAATTGAGATTCGTACTCGGATATTGAGTTGTCGTCGTCTATGACAAAGTCGATAAGCGCTGTTTTCTCGTCTTTAATTAGGTATGAGTTGACAGAAACTCCGTGGGGTATAGGCCAAATGCCTTCAAATAACTCTGCAGTAGAGAGGTTTGCACCAATTCGGTAAATATTGTCGGTCATTGTAGTAATCTTCATAAAAACTCCTTGTTTAATAGTAGCATAGCAAAATAGAAAAAGAAAGAGTAAAATAGGCTGTATAATCAAAAAGAGAACTTGTGATAATAAAAAAGATATGATAGACTTTCCATTGAGGTATATAGAAATGAAAAAATTGATAATGTTTGCTCTTGTGGGCTTAGTCACCTTTGGTTTGCATGCACAGCGGCAAGTCTATAATATGAATCCCGGTTGGAGCTACAACCTAGGCGATGTGAGCGGAGCTGAAGCAACAGCATTTAATGACGAGAATTGGGAGTTGGTGTCAGTTCCACATACATTAGGGGTTGTCTCGGCTAATTTAAAAGAGTTTGATAAATATAGCAGAAATATTGGCTGGTATCGAAAAGAGATCTCTGTTTCATCAGAATGGCTTAATAAAAAAGTTCATTTAGAATTTCAAGGTGCTATGCAGGTAACAGACTTATATGTCAATGGAAAATGGGTTGGACAATATGCGGTAAGCGGATACGACTCTTTTAGCTTCGATATTTCCGACTTTCTTCAAGCTGGAAAGAATCTAATTGCAATAAAAATAAACAACAAAGAAAATAAGAATATTCCCCCAGATGGAATAACACGTGACTTTGTTTTATTTGGTGGTATTTACAGAGATATTAATCTAGTTGTTTCTGGTAATTTAAGAGTTCCTTTCGCATGGGAAGCCCACGCCGCAGGAGTGCGAGTAACCTATCCAGAAATCAGTGCCGAAAAAGCGGTTGTTAAAGTTGTAACAGCTGTAAAGAATGAGTCAAACGCAGCTAAAGTTGTCGAAATCGAAACAACAATAGAGGAAAAAGAGGCTTCAGAAGTAGCCGAAGCAACGGTGACACAAACCATTGAGGCGGGCGAAACGGCAATGATTGAGCAACTGTTTGTAGTTGAAAACCCAAATTTATGGACGCCAGAAACTCCTAATTTATATATTGTAAATTCTGAAATTAAAGATGCAGAAATGGATACAACCTCCGATTTTGTTTCTACACAAGTAGGACTGCGATGGGTTGAATGGGATGCTCAAAAAGGATTTTTCCTAAATGGAAATTCTTATAAGCTCATCGGTACTAACAGACATCAAAATTGGCCATACATTGGCGGTGCTATTTCTAATGGTAACCATTATGCAGAAGCAAAACAATTAAAAGATTTAGGAATCAATTGGATTCGTCTTTCTCACTATCCACACGATCCAGATTTTATCACAGCATTAGATGAATTAGGGCTAATGGCATTAGAAGAAGGCCCTACTTGGATGAGACGAGGACCACAAACTTGGATGGATAACTTGGTTAAATCATGGACAAGCATGATTCGACGAGATCGAAACCATCCTTCTATTATTATTTGGAATGCATGTATCAACCACGAAGTAGAAGCGGAACCAACACTAGTACAGGCGGCAAGAATCGAAGACCCAACTCGGGCTCTTGGGGCAGAAGATGTCTACTGTCCAATGGATTTCAATCATGGTAAAATTTCTGGAAATAATGCATTAACTTTAGAGCACACAGGACACACTTATCCAACATCACGTGGAGAGTTACGAAGAGAAATCGAACAAGCTCGACGCCATATGGAAATGTATAAAATTTCAAAATCAACACCAGGCAATCACGGAATTGCATCTTGGTGTGGCTATGACTACAATAGTTTTTATAATTCAAAAGCAAATGCAGCACGGCATGGAATTTATGACTTGTTCCGATTGCCTAAACTAAGCCAATGGTGGCACTGGTCCGAATTTGGTAAAGAACCGATGGTCCACTTGGTAAAAGACTGGAACAAGGCAGTTGTCTACAGCAATTGTGATAAAATTGTACTTTATGGTGGTACAAATAAAAATTCAATGAAAGAAATAGCATCACAAAACAAACCAAAAGATGGTGCACTAGCAAATCCACCATACTACTTTAGAGTAAAACCTCTTATGAATTTCTTTAAAGCCGTGGGATATATAAATGGAGAAGAAGTTGCCGTTTCTGAATGGAGCAAACCAGGACGAGCTGTTTCCTTAGAAATGGTTTCAAGCAGAAGTGAAATTACCGCAGACGGTAGCGATATGACTCGGATTGAAGTGACAGCATACGATGCAAATGGTATGGTTGCTAGAAATTCAAAAGTCTCCGTTTCTTTTGCTATTAAAGAAGGCTATGGTCAACTCATTGGGGAAAATCCAATTCAGCTTATCGATGGAAAACATATTATTCTCGTTCAATCTGGCTATGAAGCTAAAGATATTACGGTAGTAGCAACGGCTCGAGGTTTAAAAGGCGATGAAATAGAAATAGAAGTTGATGATTTAGAAGATGAAACAATCTATCCAGAGAACTTCGATGCAAAAGAACCATCAAAACTTACCTACAAGGTAACAAATTCAAACTCATTGCTTATTCAAAGCACTCGACAAGATGTAGAACCCTTTGGCTACACATCTGTTACAGGTGCAGAGCCAGGAGCATGGGTAGAGTCAGATGTTGTACTTGTTGGAGGGATCACAAAACCAGTCGACATTTCAATCGAAGGCGGAGAATATCGGATTTATGTTTCTCCTTGGTCGGATAAAAAAGGAAAAGTGGGAGGCGGAGACGCTGTTTTTGTTCGGATAAAAGCTTCCGAAGTTAGCGGTGAAAAACGAGTTGCCACTATAAAAATTGGCGACGAAGTTGGAACTTTCGAAGTTGTGACAAAATAAATCAACAATATTAACTAAAAAAAGAGTTGAAAAGCGATAATGGCTTTTCAACTCTTTTTTTTTGGAGTAAAGTAAATTATGGATGAGAAAAAAATTGCGATACTAATCGACGCGGATAATACTCCGTACACAAAATTAAAACTCGTGTTACAAGAAATTGCTGCGCACGGGCAAATCATAACCAAACGCGCCTACGGCGACTGGTCTAGCGATCACCTAAAAAAATGGCCTAAATTCATCAACGAAAATGCCATCAACCCAATCCAACAATT
>CAYJGX010000069.1:0-7041 GCA_964369795.1 uncultured Spirochaetaceae bacterium | reverse complement strand
CTACTCATGAATGCAAACGAAAAGTATTCGGACGAGACAGGATGGGCGACCATTTCTTCGGCAGGCTCCTATTTAAAACGGCTCGATCCGGGGTTTGATACGCGAAATTATGGCTTTAAGAAGCTGCGAGATTTAGTAGAAAACCTAAGCTCTTTGTTTGAAATCGAGGAACCAGGCGAGGGGCAAAGTAGAATTGCCTATTATCGAATTAAACGCTAGTTTGCTAATATTAGACCAGCCAAAAAAATGGGGTTGCCTTAGAAGTGAATAACTTCCTAGACAGCCCCTTTTATATTTAGGTTTAGAATTTTATTTTAGATTAAACAATTGCATAATGTCTTGCAGTTTGAACTGCTTAGAAACGACATAGGTATCTGTTGTACCAGGGCTAAATCGGCCATAGGAGGCAGAGATAAACATCCCAGATTTATCTGCCACAAGACCCGCATAACCCGTATCTGCGTGAGCAAAGAAATTTGGCTCTGTTTGTCCATCTAAATAGGTGTGAGCTAATTTTAGAACCATGTCGCCTTTTCCTTCGTCGCCTTTTTTAAGATCTTCATAGTCGCCAACCCAAGCGAGCCACCCGCAAGAATACCAACTTGTAATCGCCATTCGAGAGTCTGTAGGCCATTGGATAGAGCGGAAGGTGATGACCAATTTTCCCGTAACTGGGCAATATTCTGCCTTGTGGCGTTCACCTGTTAATTCTCGTGAAAGAGCAAAAGGAGCCGACCATGAAGCGCCCTCGTCTGTAGAGAAAATGACTCGGGAAGTCGATTTTTTTGCATTGGTTCTAAAAATCATGGCTAGTTCATTTCCATCGGGCGAACGCACAACTTCGGGTTCGCAAAAGAATAAATTTCGTTCTTCTGCCCGATATTTAGAGTCTAAAACCGCTTCGGGGTAGCTCCATTCCATTTCACCTTTGTCATTAAATGTTAAAAAAGTTTTGTAGACGATTGCGTCGTAGTCATGGAAAATACCCATCCACCTGTCTTCATGTTCGCCATTGGCATCCTTTAAATGAGTAAGCGAAGCCATGGCGACGATTGCAGGAAATTCGCCGCGAGTTAGTTTGTATTTTTCGCGGGAGGCTAGACGGCCATAAAAGTTTTCGTAGGGAAGCCAAGTTTTGCCATCACAGGATCCATTTTCGTCTTTTGAAAGAGAGAGGGTGGCATCAAAACCATCGGCCTTTGTAATGTCTCCCCAGCCGGGTCGTGCAGAGATAATGATGAGCTTTTGATCGCCATTTTTAAAGTTGAGTTTGTAGGTGGTGGGGGTTTCGTCGGTGTTCTTGAAATTTTCGGGAAGGTCAGAAAAACGATCGCTCCAAGTAAGACCTAGGTCGCTGCTTCGCTTTAAAACGGTTGCTCCTTTTCCGTGACCAATAGGATAGGCGGTGAGGATGTCCCCATTGTCGAGTTGGACAAAGTCGGGGTGGCCAAGGTATTGGGTCCAGCCCCACCAGAGTTTAACCCGTTCTGTGGGATAGTCGATGGTGACTTGGTTAAATAGATAGTCGAATTTGGGGTCGATGTCGAAGGTGGGTCGTTGTGATAGATCAATGTAGTTTTCCATTGGATAGGGCGGCTTTCCTGAGCCAAGCGGTTGTGACGAAGTGGCACAACTCCATAGTAGTGCTAGCGAAAGTAGGCTTGCTGTGGTGAATTTTTTTAAAAAAGGCATAAATATCTCCTGTTAGATTGTTATCAAAGTATAATATGGTTTTTTTTAGTTGTCTAGCACGAAATTCGGCATTATAATCAATATCATAACTTAAGGAAAAAAAATGAAAAAGAGAATTTGTTTTACTTTAATAGGCTTGTTGATGGTTTTGTTGATGTTAGGGTCGTGTGCTTCGCTTAACATCCCAAGAGATCCGTACAAGGAATTGAAGTTTGATCCTGTCGTTGTAAAACCAGCGAATATAAAACCTTTTCCTAAAGAGCAAGTGCCAAAGCCGATTTTAGAAGGCTACGAAGATTTAATTGAACTCTATTATGTGGCGTGGGAGCAAGCCTGGAGTCATATTAAAAACGACAGTTATGTTGATGAAGGATTTAGCGATGACTACATTTGGATTTGGGATACCGCCTTCATGCTTCATTTTTGTAAGTATGCTCCAGATCTTTTTCCCGGTATAGAAAGTTTTGATAATTTTTATAAACCACTTTACGATGGAGCAAAGCCGGTTGAAAAAATTCATATTGTGGACAATCCGCCGTTGTTTGCCTGGACCGAGTTAGAATACTACAAAATGACTGGCGACCGCGAGCGGATTAAAAAACTCCTTTTAACCGATGAATATTTGCAAAAGCACTACGAGTGGCTATCCAGCCTAACGGAGCCCGTCCACCCGACGGAGGTGGGTTCAGTAGTCACTTGTGCGATTGCCGAAGAAAATGGCTTTCGCTGGGAAGGGGGCAGAAGTGGAATGGACAACACGCCTCGCGGCCGAATTGGAAAATATACGACGAAAGAGCGAGTTAATCATCCCGAGTTGTTGTGGGTGGATCTTATTGCCCAGCAGACACTTTCCGCTAGGGCAATAAGCGCCCTTGCAAGCGAAATCGGCGAAAACGAGCTTGCTTCCAAATGGGAAAGTGAGGCCGCACGCCTTGCAAATATTATCCAAACTCATTATTGGTCCGAATCCGATGGCATCTATTACGACATTTTAAACGGTAGCAACGCCCATGTGCCGGTTCTTACACCCGCTTCCTTTTGGCCTATGCTCGCGGGCATTCCAACGGCAGACCAGGCGTCTCAAATGATTTCCCTGCTTCGCGACCCTAACAAACTCGGCGGTCGAGTTCCTTGGCCCTCGCTATCGCGCGATGATGCCAACTTTAACCCGATTACGGGCGATTACTGGAAGGGAAGCCTTTGGCTCCCCCTTGCCTACATGGGAACGAAAGCCATTAAAGAGTATGGCTACCACGACCTCGCCCGTGAACAATCGCTTGCCATTGTGAACCACATGAGAGAAACTTACGACAACGTTTTGCCACAAACCATTTGGGAATGCTATCACCCCGATATACCTGTCCCCGCCTACCACGGCAAGTCCATTGTCCGAGCCGATTTTTGCGGCTGGTCAGCACTGGGTCCCATTTCCATGCTAATAGAAAATATTATTGGATTGCATAGCGTCTCCGAAGAAAATGATCTACCCCTTGTTCTCTGGCAATACGATGCCACAACAAGTAAAGTACAAGGCGTCAAAAACTTTAAATTCCGAGGTGCCACCGCAAACCTACTTGCAACCGCGGAAAATGGCATTACAATGCTAAAAATAGTAAGCGACAGCGAGTTCATTCTTGATTTTAACGGCAAACGACATGAAATTAAACCAGGGGTGAATGAGGAGCAAGTATCCCAATAAGATAGAGGGGTATGTTATGCAACGATTGGTCGCCCGATAAGGTTTTTGTTGATGTTTTAATCGAATGACTTGGATTATATTTTTTGCGATATTCTGCAAGTGATTTTGCCTTATCGTTTTGTTCGCTTTTCACTTCGATGGGGACAATTTCTGTACCCATTTGAACGATAAAATCTACCTCGGCAGTGTTGTTTGATTTCCAATAATAGGGCGTAGTCTTATGGGAACTTACTAGTTCAGAAAGAACAAAATTTTCGGTTAACGAACCTTTAAATTCTTTGTAATTGTTAGTTTTATCAAAAATAATAGAGGCTGGCACTTTTGCCAAACATCGTAAGAGACCAACATCGCAAAGGTAAAGTTTAAAAAAAGTTTGGTCCGCATACGAAGAAAGCGGAATAAAAGGCTTTTCGATTTTAGCAACTTTATAAGCGAGACCCGCACTAATAAGCCATTCTAACGCATCTTCTAAATCTTTTGCACGCCATCCCTTGCGAACCTGGCTAAAAATAAATTTGGTATTTTCTTGAGCAAGTTGTTCGGGAATCGATCGCCAAATAGCACTTAGTTTTGGAAAATCACTTTTGGGTGCATGCTTTGCAAAGTCTAGTTCGTAACTATCTAAAATCCGTTGCTGAGCACTTTCCACTTTTTCTATATCTTTTGTTGATATCCATAAATCGACAACCTCTGGCATACCACCAGTGATATAATATTCTTTTAGAAATTTGATGAGTTTGTCGTGAAGGAGCTCCGAAACTTTGTCGCCAACTTTGATTTCTTGCAGGTAGTCAAAAAGCATCGCTTCGCCATTGGCTAAAAGAAATTCTAAAAAATTCATCGGATAAAGTGTTAAAAAATCTACCTTGCCAACAGGGAAAGAAAGAGGCTTAGAAAGTGCAATTCCTAAAAGCGATCCAGCACAAACGATATGATATTCGGGAGCTTTTTCGCAAAAATATTTTAAAGAGGTAAGCGCCTTGTTGCAAAATTGAATTTCGTCTAAAATAATTAAGGTTTCGCTTGGAATAATTTTTTTATCTAAAAAAAGACTAAGTTCATTAATAATTCGTGCAGGGTTTAAGTCTTCTTCGAAAACAGAGGAGAGCTTTTGCGTTTCTTCAAAGTTAAAATAAGCAACGTCTTTATAGTGAGCTACACCAAACTCTTTAAGTAAATAGGTTTTTCCACATTGACGAACCCCTTTAATAATAAGAGGTTTTCGTAAAGGGTTTTCCTTCCATTTTAACATTTGATCTTGTAAAATTCGCTTCATAATTCTACTCCTATGAAAAATGCAGTAATTTAACGTTTTTTCATATGAAAAACGCAAACATATCTGCATTTTTCATATTTATTATAAATCCGAGGTAGAGAATTGTCAACGATTAATAAACTTTTTCTTAAATAAGGCTTTTAATTCCCATCTTGACGTAAGCGATTACGCGTGTTACGATAAGCTGGGAGTTTTTTTATGAATCTAAAGCAATTTTTTTTGTTGATGTTGATGGGCGTCTCGTATAGTGCTTTTGCATTAGAGCTAGTAGAGGTGCATTCAGATGCAGAAATTAGCACCGCAACATTGCTAGCAGATTTACAAAATACAAAGGCACTTGCAAGCGAACCTGAAGCGCCATACACCTTACATCAAGCTAGCAGTTATTCACGAAATGCAAAAGCCAAAGGGCAACCAGGATGGTTTTGCAATGCCGACGCTAGCCAATATGTGCGAACCGAAATAAACGAAGGACGAAGCGAACATGTTCTTATGGATGTCGATGGGGCAGGCGCAATCGTTCGATTTTGGTCGACCTTTCATGCCGAAGTTTTTTCAAATGGGATATTAAGATTCTATTTTGATGGAAGCGATAAGGCAGAGATTGAAGCACCCATCCGCGAAATTTTAGGTGGAAATTTTCTGGTCGATGCCCCATTGTCGCAAAGTGTTTCTCCATTTTTTGAAAAAGGAAAGCAATTTAGCGGACAAAATTTGTATTTACCCATCCCATTTGCAAAAAAATGCAAAATTACCTATCAAGAACTCGATAAAAAACGAAAAGACACCCTTTATTATCAAATAAATTATCGAAAATACAAAAACAATCCATCAATAAAGACATTTTCCATGCAAGATCTCAAAAGTTTTGACTTTAAAACCATTTCAGAGACAATATCACCCATCAATTTAGGCCAAAAATCAGTTTATACCATAAACGAGAGTCAAATGGCCCTCTCCGCCATCAATTTAAAGCTAAAAAAGGTCAAAAACTACGATGAAGTGCTAAGAAAACTGCTTTTAAAGATCCAATTCGATGGAAAAACGCGCGTTCACCTGCCCATTGGCGACTTTTTTGGAACCGGTTACAAGTATGCCCCCTACAAAAGCAAAATGTGCGAAGTGCGAAACGACGGCACCCTTTTATCAAATTTCATCATGCCCTTTAAAAATCAGACACGCATTACCATCGAAAACATTAGCGACGAGCCCATTGACTACGAATTAGAAATTGCCAAAACTCCGTGGACTTGGAACGGCGAGAGCTACTACTTTAACGCCACTTCGCAAAGCCGCCGAAGCCCCAAAGGCCTTTAAAATCCAAAACGTTTCTATCAAACAGGGCGCAAACACCTTCACCGTCCACATGCTCCCTAACTGTGTTGTCGGCAAACGCTCCTTTGGCCTCGACTATTTGAGGTATTGCGATTTTTAATTTTTTTTAAAAAATTTACAGGCAAAAATGAAAATAGAGGCGATTATACTTATAAGATTTTATTCTTATAAGGAGAAAAAATGCCAACTTTAAGTATGTTTTTTGGAATAATTATCGCGATGTATTGTGAAAGAGGAGGATGACATAACTTGCCTCACATTCATGCTGATTATCAGGACGACGAGGTTGCAATTGCTCTAGATGGAACTATTTTGGAAGGCTCATTCCCTAAAAAAAAGATGAAGCTGGTCCTAGCATGGATGGAAATTCATCAAGAAGAACTGCAAGCTAATTGGAAGTTGTTGACAGAGGGTAAAGAATTTTTTAGAATAGAACCATTAAGGTGAGGTTACCCTATGCTTAGACCGAAGGTTATAAAAGTTCAACCACTTCCCGATTACAAGCTCTTACTCTTTTTCGATACGAACGAAAAGAAAATTTTTGACGTAGCTCCATATATCACAGGCGATTGGTTTGGTAAACTAGCAGATCTCGATTATTTCAATAGTGCACATATTGCTGGCAAAACCGTTCAATGGGTTGGCGGTCAAGATATCGCCCCTCACGAACTCTACGACTTGTCCGTTACTTGTTAATTTTCTCTTTCTGGGCGTTACCCACTTTGTGGGTCGCTATGGTCGCAACTTGGCCCTTCGGGCAACCGCAAGCGGTTTTGCTCCCAGCGCTAACGCATTTCTTCTTTATCTATATCGCTAAACCTCTGTAAACCCATAATCTAACCTTGCTTAATTCTAAAGTCCATGATAATGTTATTTATACTTATGCCGAAATAACTTCACTTTAAATAAAGTTGAGCTAGTATAAAATATGGAGGTTTTAAATGAAAAAAACATTAATTGGCATTAGCTTTTTGCTAATGGTGCTTGCAGTTGGTTGTGGACAACCAGGGACATTTACAGTCACTTTCAATTCCCAAGG
>CAYJGX010000068.1:1335-12383 GCA_964369795.1 uncultured Spirochaetaceae bacterium | reverse complement strand
AAAGGGTGAGTTGCTTGGAGCGAGTTGCCACCGGCAACTGTTCGTTTTGTTTGCATGGGCAAACAAAACAACCGAGCGCGCAAAGGAACGACGCCAATTTCTTCTATATAAAAGCAGAAAGTAGAAGAAATTGGGCGGCACCCCAAAACGAAAAAATAAAAGGAAAAAAAGAATAAAAACTATTGAACTTTTTTTCATAAAAAGGTAATATTTCTTGATTTATGATGTATGAACCGTATACAAACTACCAGTTCTGAACTGGCAAGTGGTGTGGCTCCTCTGATCTGTGATTTCTAAGTCTCGTCTTATTACGCTATCACTAATAGAATGCCCATACTTCTAAAATCAAAAACAATTTTTAAAATACAATCCAAAGCGATTGAAAAATTTAGGAGGAACGGGATGGCTAAAGAAAAATTCGAACGAACCAAACCCCATATTAACGTTGGTACTATCGGTCACGTAGACCATGGTAAAACAACTCTTACAGCTGCAATTTCACAATACTGTGCAATTAAAAACGGTGGTAAAGCATTAAAGTATGATGATATTGACAATGCTCCAGAAGAAAAAGAACGGGGTATTACCATTAATACTCGACACGTAGAGTATGAAACAGATGCACGACACTACGCTCACGTAGACTGTCCAGGACACGCTGACTACATCAAAAACATGATTACAGGTGCTGCTCAAATGGACGGCGCAGTTATTCTTGTTGCTGCAGATTCAGGACCAGAACCACAAACTCGAGAACACATTCTTCTTGCTCGACAAGTAGGTGTTCCAAAACTAATCGTTTTCTTAAACAAAATGGACTTAGCAGACGATGCTGAACTTGTTGACCTTGTAGAAATGGAAGTTGCTGAATTATTAGAACAATTCGGTTTTGAAGCAGACACTCCAATTATCCGAGGATCAGCATTCGAATCTTTGGCTAATCCAGAAGATGCAGAAAAAACAAAAGCAATTCAAGAATTACTTGACACTATGGACTCATGGTTCCCACAACCAGAAAGAGCAATTGACAAACCATTCATTATGCCAATCGAAGACGTTTTCTCAATCTCAGGTCGTGGTACTGTAGTAACAGGTCGTATCGAACAAGGTATCCTACGAATCGGTGATTCAATCGAAATCATTGGTATCAAAGATACTCAAACTACAACTTGTACTGGTGTTGAAATGTTCAACAAACTTCTAGATGAAGGTCAAGCTGGTGATAACATCGGTACTCTTCTTCGAGGTATCGACAAAAAAGGTGTTATGAGAGGTCAAGTATTGGCAGCTCCTGGTTCAATTAAACCACATACAACTTTTGCTGGTGCTATTTACGTTCTTTCAAAAGAAGAAGGTGGACGACACAAACCTTTCTTTACAGGTTACCGACCACAATTTTACTTCCGAACAACAGACATTACTGGTACTGTTTCTCTTCCTGCTGGAAAAGACATGGTTATGCCTGGTGATAACGTAGACGTAGACGTAGAACTAATCTACCCAATCGCTATGGATAAAGGTCTTCGATTTGCTATCCGAGAAGGTGGTAAAACTGTTGCTTCTGGACAAGTTACAGAAATTAAATAATTTTTAAAATATTTAAAGAATTTTTTGATGGGCCCCATCTGAAAAGGATGGGGTTGCTTATCAGGAGGAACGATGTCTAACGATAGAATTCGAGTTCGATTGAGAGGGTTTGATACAGAACTTATCGATCAAAGTGCAAAAGCAATTGTCCAAACAGTAACTAAAGCGGGAGCTAAAGTTGCAGGGCCAATTCCACTGCCAACTCGTATAAATAAGTTTACTGTTCTACGATCGCCACACGTTAACAAAGAGGCGCGAGAGCAGTTTGAAATGAGAACCCACAAACGGTTAATTGACATTAAAGATACATCATCTAAAGTTATGGATGCTTTAATGAAATTAGAATTACCCGCAGGTGTGGATGTTGAAATTAAGCAATAAGCTTACAATAGAGATTGAGGTAAAGCTATGTTGAGTTTGATTGGCAAGAAACTAGGAATGACACAGGTTTTTGATGAAGCTGGGTTTGTTACTCCTGTAACTGTTATCAAAATTGAAGAAAACATTGTTGTAGCCAAAAGAACACTCGACAAGAATGGATATAGTGCTTGTGTCGTAGGTGCTGTGCCTGCGAAAGAGTCAAGGGTTTCTAAGCCTTACGGGGGTCAGTTCCCAGAGGGCGTTGCTCCTACTCGACTTTTGCATGAATTGCGAGATGCCGCTGCAGATGCAGAAGTTGGATCCAAACTTGGAGTAGAAGTTTTAGATGGTTGTGATTTTGTCGATGTAATCGGTGATTCAAAAGGAAAGGGTTTCCAAGGTGCTATGAAGCGCCATGGTTTTGGTGGTGGACGTGCAACTCACGGTTCAAAATTCCACAGAGCATTAGGTGGTACTCAAATGGGTACTTGGCCAGGACGAGTTTATAAAGGCTCTAAAATGGCAGGCCGAATGGGTGGTGAACAAGTGACTGTGCAGAATTTATCTGTTGTAAAGGTAGATTCTGAAAATCAATTGATTCTTGTTAAGGGAGCTGTTCCAGGTCCTAAGAACGGAATTGTTTACGTTCGAGAATCTTTGAAGAAGTAGAGGCTAAATATGAAAGAAAAGGTCTTTTCTATTAAAGGTGAAAAGATAAAAGATATTGAACTCAATGACGGCGTATTTGCATGTGACGTCTCTGAGGCTAGTATCTACTATGCTATCAGAAATGAGCTTGCAAATCTTCGAGTAGGAACTGCTTGTACAAAAACAAGAGGTCAAGTCGCAGGGAGTACAGCAAAACTATACCGACAAAAAGGTACTGGTAATGCTCGATCTGGTAGCGTCAAATCTCCTGTTCGTGTAGGTGGAGGAACCATTTTTGGTCCTGCTCCAAGAGATTATAGCTATCAAATGCCAAAGAAAATTAAAAGATTGGCGTATCGTTCAATTCTTTCTCTTAAAGTGAAAGAAGATAGACTTAAAGTTGTCGAAAATTTTTCTATAGAAAGCGGAAAAACTAAAGATTTAGTTGCTATCTTAAAAAATTTCGGTAAAACTGAAAGAACTGTGGTTGTTTTAGGAAATGATGATGCTATGCTTAAGCAAGCAGGAAATAACATCAAAGGTGTTTCATTCTTGTCAGCAAATCGTTTACGAGCACACGATCTTTTTTATGGGAAGAACATTCTTGTTCTTGAATCTGCTGTTAAATCTCTAAATGAGATTTATGGTGCTGAATAAAAAAGAGGGTTGGTATTGTGAGAGCAGATCAAATTATTTTAGAACCTGTTTTAACTGAAAAAACGAACGTGATGCGAGAATTAGATCCTAAAAAATACGTTTTTAAAGTTCATGCAGATGCTAACAAGAGCCAGATTTGTCAGGCTATTGTAGAAAAGTTTAATGTAAAACCAGTAGATTGTGCTGTTGTTTCGGTTCCTTCAAAACCTAAAAACAGACGAACTAAATCTGGTTTTCAAAGTGGTAAGACATCCCCTTGGAAAAAAGCAATTGTAACGCTTAAGAAGGGTGATTCAATCAGTATCTTTGATGGTGTATAAGGAGTAATATATGGCAACTAAAAAATATAATCCAACAACTCCGAGTTTGCGAACAAAGACTACTTTGTCTTTTGCAGAAATCACTACAAGCACACCAGAAAAAAGCCTCGTAAAAGGTTTAACAAAAAAAGCTGGTCGTGGAGCTGGTGGTCGAATTAGCGTTCGACGACGAGGCGGTGGACACAAAAGAAATTATCGATTAATCGACTTTAATCGAAATAAAATTGGCATACCTGGAAAGGTTGCTACAATCGAATACGATCCAAACCGATCAGCAAACATTGCTTTGATCAATTACGTAGACGGTGAAAAAAGATATATTCTTGCTCCAGAAGGATTAAAAGTAGGAATGATGGTTCAAAGTGGTGCTGGTGCGCCCCTAGAAATTGGAAACTGTCTTCCATTAAAAGACATTCCATTAGGGGTAACGGTTCATAACGTAGAACTTGAAAAAGGCCGAGGGGCTCAAATGGTACGATCTGCTGGGGTAGGAGCACTTATTGCTGCTAAAGAAGGCGATTATGTAACTTTAAAGCTTCCTTCAGGTGAAATGAGAATGGTATTCTGTGAGTGTATCGCAACTATTGGTAAAGTAGGAAACGGCGATCACATGAATGTTGTTTTAGGTAAAGCTGGTCGATCTCGATGGTTAGGCCGACGACCTAAAGTCCGAGGTGTTGTAATGAACCCTGTCGATCACCCACACGGTGGTGGTGAAGGGCGAACTTCTGGTGGACGTCACCCTGTGACTCCTTGGGGTGTTCCAACACGTGGTTATAAGACTCGAAAGAAGAAGAAACCATCTTCGAATTTCATCGTAAAAAGACGGAAATAGGAGAAGCACGTGGCTAGATCAATTAAAAAAGGTCCTTTCGTAGAAAAGAAACTTTACAAAAGGGTTGTGGAAACAAGTAAAGCTGGAGATAAAAAAATGTTAAAAACATATTCTCGATGCTCTACTATTATTCCCGAAATGGTTGGATATACAATTTCTGTATATAACGGAAAATCTTGGGTTCCAGTTTATGTGACTGAAAACTTAGTTGGACACAAACTCGGTGAGTTTGCTCCTACTCGTGTTTACAGAGGGCATGCTGGTTCCGATAAAAAGTCAAAGAGGTAATGCAGATGGCAAGTTATGTTGCAAATGCTAAAAATCTGATGATTGCACCTAATAAAATGAGACGAGTTGCTAACGTTGTTAGAAACATGTCTTATGAAGAATCTGTTGCAGTAATGGAAGCTCTTCCACAACGTGCGGCAGGTGTTCTTTTAAAGGTTGTAAAATCTGCAGCCGCGAATGCACTTTATCAGAATAAAATGTTGGACGAAGGCGCCCTAAAAATTACTGAATTACAAGTAAATGAAGGTCCTCGTTTTAAGAGAGTTTGGGCTAGATCCAAAGGGAAAAGAGATATTCTTCTAAAACGACAATGCCATGTAAAGGTTGTTGTTAGTGAAGTAGCAGGACAAGGGGAATAAGATGGGACAAAAAGTAAATCCTATTGGGCTTCGATTAGGGATTAACAAAACTTGGAAATCCAAATGGTATGTCAATCCTAAAGATTATGCTGCAACCCTACATGAAGATCTTCGTATCAAGAAGGCGGTTCTTTCTCATCCCGATGTGAAGAATGCTGATGTTGCCGATGTCGAAATCATTCGACAACCACAACGGATTACCGTTGTATTGCATACATCTAAACCTGGTATGATTATTGGACCTAAGGGTGCAAATATCGAAAAAATTGGAATTGAGTTACAAAAATGTGCTACTAAAAAAATTCTTTTAAGAATTAAAGAGGTAAAAAAAGCGGAAGCTAATGCACAATTAGTAGCTTTAAATGTTGCACGACAACTTAAAGGTCGAGCAGCTTTCCGAAAAGTTTGTAAATCAGCAATGGCTGGTGCAATGAAAAATGGTGCTCAAGGTATCAAAATTAAACTTTCTGGCCGATTAGGCGGAGCTGAAATGGCTCGTTCAGAAGGGTTTAAAGATGGAAGAATTCCATTGCATACCTTAAGAGCGGACATCGATTACGGATTCGCAGAAGCTAACACAACTTTTGGGATTATCGGTGTAAAAGTATGGGTGTTTAATGGTCTTGTTTACAAATACGACAAAAAGGAAGATGCCGGCCTAGTTGTAAAGAGTAATAAGCCTGCTGAAGGAAGGAGACGAAAAGATGCTTAGTCCAAAACGAATTCAGCACAGAAAAACTTTCCGAAACACTGCTAGTTTAGTAGGGGAAGCAAAAGCTGGAAAGACCGTTGCGTTTGGTAAATATGGCTTAGTTGCGGTAGAACCACATTGGATTACTAACCGACAAATTGAAGCTGCTCGTATTGCCATGACACGACATATCAAGAGAGGTGGTAAGGTTTGGATTCGAATTTTCCCAGACAAACCTTATACAAAAAAACCTGCCGAAACTCGAATGGGTAAAGGTAAGGGGAACCCTGAAGGATGGGTAGCTGTTGTTCGACCAGGCCGTGTAATGTTTGAAATGTCTGCAGTAGACGAAACACTAGCACGAGAAGCTATGGCAAGAGCAGCTCAAAAATTGCCTGTTAAGTGCAAATTCATCGTTCGACAGGATATGGAGTAAGATATGAAAGATTCATTCAATGATCTAAATTATCAAGAGCTTCTTTCAAAAAAAGAAGAATTGTGTAAGAAATTGTTTGATATCCGAATGAATAAGGTTCTTGGAAACGTAGAGAATCCATTAGAAGCTCGGACACTCAGACGAAAGATTGGGAGACTAAATACGCTAATGCATGAATTTAGTCTTGGAATCAGAGGACAGGAGAAATAACGTGGCTGTAGAAAAAGCTAGAATTAACAAAAAAAGCTTTGTTGGACAAGTTGTCAGCGATAAAATGGATAAAACCATCGTAGTTGCAATTACAACTAAGAAGATGCACCCACTTTATAAAAAGTTCGTAAAGTGGACCAAGAAGGTTAAAGCGCATGACGAAAAAAACGAAGCTAATATCGGCGATACTGTACAAGTTGTAGAGTGCCGACCATTAAGCAAAGATAAATGTTGGCGCCTAACGAACATTGTCGAGAGAGCTAAATAAGCTGTTAAAGGAGAAAGAATATGGTTCAAATGCAAACTTATATGACAGTAGCCGATAACAGTGGAGCAAAGCTAGCACAATGTATTAAGGTTCTAGGTGGCTCTCACAGAGTAACTGCTTCAGTTGGCGATGTGATTGTTGTTGCTATTAAAGACGCTCTACCTGGTGGAGCTGTCAAGAAAGGTAGTGTTCATAAAGCTGTAATCGTTCGAGTGAAAAAAGAATACCGACGAAAAGACGGAACTTACATTCGATTTGATGACAATGCTTGTGTTCTTTTGGATAACGCTGGTAACCCACGGGGAAAACGTATTTTCGGCCCTGTTGCCAGAGAGATTCGTGAAACAAACTATAGTAAGATTGTTTCGCTAGCTCCAGAAGTTCTATAAGAGGTAACGAAATGAAACTAAAGAAAGATGATACTGTTCAAGTACTTTCTGGCGATGATGCTGGAAAACAAGGCAGAATTGTTAAAGTTGACCGAAAAGCTGATAAGGTGATCGTTCAAGGTGTGAACATCATCAAAAAAGCAATGCGAAAAAGAAGTCAGCAAGACAAAGGCGGTATTATGGAAATTGAAGCCCCTATTCAAGCTTCAAATGTAAATATCGTTTGTAAAAAATGCGGACCTACTAAAATCGCTACTGCTACAGAAGGCAAAGCTAAGGTTAGAAAATGCAGAAAATGTGGGGAGGCTCTATAATGGCTAATTATGTACCCAGATTAAAAACTGTTTACAAAGATAAAATTGCTGGAGAAATGATGAAAGAATTTGGCTACAAATCTGTAATGCAAATTCCAGCAGTTGAAAAAGTGGTTATAAGCGTTGGTTGTGGAGAAGCAATTCAAAACAAAAAACTATTAGAAGCATCTTTAAGAGAACTTGAACTTATTTCAGGACAAAAACCTGTAAAAACAAAAGCTCGAAAATCTATTGCTAACTTTAAACTAAGAGAAGGAATGGAAATTGGAGCAAAAGTAACTCTACGGAATAAAAACATGTGGGAATTCTTAGAAAGACTTATCGGTGTTGCTCTTCCTCGAGTAAAAGACTTCAAGGGTATTAAGGCTAATGGTTTTGACGGACGTGGAAACTATTCGTTGGGAATTCAGGAACAAATTATTTTTCCTGAAATCGATTTTGACAAGATTGAGAGAATCAGTGGCATGAACATTGCTATTGTAACTTCTGCTCAAACGGACCAAGAAGGTCGTGCTTTACTATCAAAGTTAGGCATGCCTTTCGAGAAATAAGGAATATTTCAATGGCAAAGAAATCGATGATTATCAAGGCTCAAAGAGAGCCAAAATTTATGACCAGAAAAGTTCGAAGATGTGCAATTTGTGGACGACCTCGTGGATACATGAGAAAGTTTGACATGTGCCGTGTTTGTTTTCGAAAATTGGCTAATGAAGGCCAAATTCCTGGTGTAACAAAATCAAGCTGGTAGGAGACAGAAATGGCAGTATCGGATCCAGTTGCAGACATGCTAACTAAAATCAGAAACGCAAGTGCGGCTCGTTTCGCAAGTGTTGATGTTAATAAATCAAAACTTAAATTAGCAATTGCTGAAATTTTTGCAGCAGAAGGCTATGTGAAGAGCGTAGAAGTAGTTTCTGAAAATAATCGAGAGTTCATTCGATTGGTTCTAAAATATGACGAAGCTAAAAAGCCCGTTATTCATGGGATCAAAAGAATTTCAACTCCAGGACGACGAATTTATACCAATAGTAAGGAACTTCCACGAGTTTTCAATGGTTTTGGAACTTTGGTTGTGTCTACATCTAATGGTGTAATCACAGGTAAAAAGGCTAGTGCAAATAAACTCGGTGGTGAGTTGATTTGTTCTATTTGGTAGAAGGTGGTTATAGATGTCACGAATAGGTTTAAAACCAATCGCGCTCCCCGCTGGAGTTAAGATTACGGTAAAAGATCAACTCGTAAGCGTTGAAGGCCCCAAAGGGAAAATGGAACAACAGATTGCAGATTGTGTTACTGTTAATGTAGGAGAAACAGAAGTGACTCTTGCAAGAGCAAACGACGAAAAGCAAACTAAAGCTTTCCATGGCCTTTATCGAAGTTTGATCAATAATATGATTGTTGGAGTTTCTGCAGGTTATGCAAAAGCTCTAATTATTAATGGTGTTGGTTACAGAGCAGAAGTTCAAAAGGACATTCTACTCTTGAACCTTGGATATTCTTCACCGATTTGGTTTTCCATTCCAGCAGGCGTAACAGTTGCTTGCGACGGACCTACTAAGGTTGTTGTTTCTGGAATCGACAAACAAATTGTTGGACAAGTGGCTGCTGAAATTCGTAGTTTAAGAATGCCTGAACCTTACAAAGGAAAGGGAATTAGATACGAAGATGAAGTTATCCGACGAAAAGTTGGTAAGTCTGGTGTTAAGAAGTAGGTGCCTAAATGAGTGTTAAATTAGTTCGAAAAAATGCAAAACGCGCTAAGCGTAAAATGAGTATTCGAAAGAAGATCAGTGGTACTCCAGCTCGACCAAGATTATCAATTTACAAGAGCAATAAGTTTATTTATGTTCAAGTTATTGACGATATGGCTGGAAATACATTAGTATCAGTAAGTAACTGTCAAAAAGAATTTAACTCAATCAAATCTACTGTTGCAGAAGCAGGAAAATTAGGTGAGGCTCTAGGAGCTAAACTTAAGGAAAAGAAGATTGATACTGTGGTATTTGACCGAAATGGTTATCGATATCATGGAGTTGTTAAAGCAATTGCAGACGGTGCACGAAGTACTGGTATTGTACTTTAGGAGGAAGCTGTGGAAAAGAAAAAAGATGATCAATACATCGAAAAAATGATCAAATTAAACCGAGTAGCTAAAGTAGTTAAAGGTGGACGAAGATTCTCTTTTTCAGCTTTGTCTGTTGTCGGAGATCAAAATGGTAAAATTGGTTACGGTTTTGGTAAGGCAAACGATGTTTCTGAAGCAATTAGAAAGAGTATTGATAAAGCTAAAAAGAATATGATTGAAGTTCCTATTAAGGGAACTACTGTACCTCACGAAATTCTAGGTAATTTCAAGAGTGCATCAGTTCTTATTCTTCCAGCTGCTCCTGGTACAGGGGTAATTGCTGGTGGGCCAGTTCGTGCTGTAATGGATGCTTGTGGTATCAAAGACATTATGTGTAAATCTTTAGGTTCTAAGAATTCAATGAACATTCTTAAAGCTACATTTGAAGGTTTAGGAAACTTAATGGATGCTAAAGAAGTAGCTCGCAATCGCGGTAAAAAAATTAGTGAGATGTGGGGTTAATTATGGCAAATACTGTTAAAGTTACACTTGTGAGAAGTGTTATCGGAAGAAAACCAAATCAAAGAAAAACAGTAAAAGCTCTTGGGCTTAAAAAAATCAATTCTTCTGTAGTAATCGAGTTAAATCCTGCGCTACAAGGAATGATCAATACTGTTTCTCATCTTGTAAAGGTAGAGGAGACTAAATAATGGGATTCGAGATTAAAGCACCTAAAGGCGCAGTCAAGAACAAGATTATTGTAGGTCGAGGAAAATCTTCAAAACGAGGCGGAACTGCTGGTAAAGGAAATAACGGGCAAAACGCTCGTTCCGGCGGTGGTGTTCGAACTGGTTTTGAAGGGGGCCAAATGCCTATTTACCGACGCGTTGCACGACGAGGTTTCTCTAATGCAATGTTTAAGGTAGTATATCAGAGCTTAAACGTATCCGATTTAGAAGGACGATTTAACGATGGCGACGTTGTTGATGTGCCTGCTCTCAAAGAGAAAGGGCTAATCAGTGGACCAAAACCAGTTAAAATCCTTGGAAATGGGGAGTTAACTAAAAAGTTAGATGTACAAATTAAAAAGCTATCTGCTTCAGCAGCCGAAAAAATCAAAGCTGCTGGTGGAACCATCGTAGAGACACAAGAAGGACAGAATGGCTAATAACGCGCTTGCAAAGATTTTCAGAGTTAAGGATTTACGTGATCGGATTTTATTTACTCTCGGTTTAATGTTAGTATTTAGAGTCGGAGCGATGATCCCAGTTCCTGGAATTGATCCTGCTGCGTTAAATACTTACCTCAGTTCCCTTTCCGGGGAAGTTGGGGTTGGTTTAAGCGGAATGATGGACTTCTTTTCTGGTGGGGCTTTTAGTAGAGTATCTATATTGATGTTAGGTGTCATGCCTTACATTTCAATGTCGATTATTATGCAACTTTTATTGTTAGTTTTCCCAGCTTTAAAGAGAATCTCTGAAGAAGAGGGTGGACAAAAAAAGATTAAGACATATAGTCGATACGGAACAGTTCTTCTATGTATCGTAGAATCAACAATGATTTTATCGCAAGTTACTAGAATGGAAGCAGGTGGTAGTTCAATCCTCTATCCAGGTTTTGA
>CAYJGX010000068.1:0-1289 GCA_964369795.1 uncultured Spirochaetaceae bacterium | reverse complement strand
CCTTTATGCTATGCTTTCTTTAACTGCTGGATCGATGTTTCTTGTATGGATGGGAGAGCAAATTACCGCACGAGGAATCGGAAACGGTATTTCACTAATCATTTTTGCTGGTATTGTTGCTAGAATTCCTGAAGCATTTGTCAATGTAATTAGTGATATGGGACCAACTAAAGCGATTAATGTAATTGATTTAATTATTGTCCTAATGTTGTTTGTAGTTGTTATCGGTATGGTAATTTATGAACAACAAGGTCAACGAAAAATTCCTATCCATTACGCAAAAAGAGTTGTAGGTCGAAAAATGTACGGTGGACAAAACGTATATTTTCCAATTAAGTTAAACCCGTCGGGTGTTATTCCTGTTATTTTTGCATCTTCCGTAATGCAAATGGGAGCTGCCCTTGCCGAATTTATTGCAAATAGAGTAGGCGGTGCCATTCCAGCGAGTTTAAGTTATGGTGGGTTTTGGTTCTTAGTTATTCAAGTATTGTTGATTGTATTTTTTGCATTCTTCTATACACAAGTAACTTTTAATCCCCCTGAAATTGCAAAACAAATTCGAGAGAATGGTGGATCAATTCCAGGAATTCGACCAGAAAAAACGGAAGAATACTTGGCTAAGATTCTAAATAGAATTGTATTCCCAGGATCTTTGTTTTTAGCTTTAATCGTTTTGATTCCAGAGTTAATTGTTGCAATTTTCGATTTCCCAAGAGATTTTGCTATGCTTATGGGTGGAACATCACTCTTAATCGTAGTTGGAGTTGACTTAGATACAATGGGTCAAATTGAGAATAGCTTAAAGATGCACCATGAAGATGGAATCGTTAAGAAAGGAAAAATCAAATCTAGAAACTTATAGATTTGAGAGGGTTATATTATGAAGGTAAGAGTAAGTGTTAAGCCGATTTGCGATAAATGCAAAGTCATTAAGAGAAAAGGGGTTGTCAGAATCATTTGTGAAAACCCAAAGCATAAGCAACGGCAAAAATAGGAGAAGAGAATGGCACGAATTGCAGGTGTTGATATTCCTAACAAAAAAATCAAAATTGCTTTAACTTACATTTTCGGAATTGGCCGTACATTGGCTATGGAAATTTGTTAAAAGGCTAAATTAGATCCATATAAAATGGCTGACAGTTTAACTCCAGATGAGATTAGTGAACTTCGACAGTTATTAGAATCTGATTACAAAGTAGAAGGTCGATTAAGAACCGAAATCGGGATGAACATCAAACGATTAATGGATATTGGTTGCTACCGAGGTTTAAGACATCGAAGAGGACTAC
>CAYJGX010000067.1:0-12687 GCA_964369795.1 uncultured Spirochaetaceae bacterium | reverse complement strand
ACCACTGACCCGCTTCCCCCGCAAGAAATCGATACTCATCCCAAGTTGGCGGCAATTGACGAACCACATCAAACAAATCGCTTTTCTTTAAATACTCCTCGGGTGCGTCAGGCAAAATAGCTAATCCCGTGTGATACAAAAAGACTTTCGCCGTCTCCGCGACAACCGTTCCTAAATAACCACAGTCGACCATTTCCCTGCCTAGCCAATGAGAATACCAGCCGTAGGTCAAATCCAATTCCCCCGCAAGCATATTAAGATAAAACATCCAAATACTATTATTTGGAAGACGGGAAGTCCAACCATCACTTTGAGCAAAACCAAATTCACGCGAAATAACATTGGGATAAGTTCGCATATCCCCCGAGGGCGGAATTGGGTCGTCGTGAAAGACAACCATTAGCTCATTTTTCGCACATTCTTCTATTACTCTCCGTGTCCAGCGAACCTTTTCTTGCCCCTCTCCCGTCATAAAACCATACTTAATCCCTTTTGCACCCCAATTAGCAAAGCGTTCTAATGTATCTTCTAATCCGTATTTCTTAGCTCCTACATCATTCAAATATAGGAAAATCCCGACGCCTTTCTCCTTTGCATACTCCATGCACTCCTCTATCCGAATTCTTGAATTCGAGACTTTTTGCGTCGGGTCACTGTTTTTGCTAAATTCTGGACCGTACCAGTCCGCATCGATAACCAAGTATTCGATTTTATTTTCCGCAGCAAAGTCGATAAATCGCTTATGGCTCTCGGTGTTAAGGCCATATTTAAACCCGTCTGCCGCCTTGTAATAACTCACCCGCCAATCCCACATACTTTCTCCTGGCTTAATAAATGAGGTATCTGCAATTTGACAGGGTTCATTGCAGTTTTCAAGTAATCGAGATTCAGTCAATTTACCTGCATTTTCTGCAAGCTTGATGACACGCCAACTGCTTTTGTATTTGTTGATGATTTTTTGATTTTCTAATACTAACGAAATCGTCTTTGGATAGATATTCATCTTAAAGGGAGCATATTCCATAATTGCTGCCTCCTGTATGGCAGCCGCCTCTCCCGACTCGAAATAGATAACGGCAGGATGTGTTTGCATCTTTTTGCGACTGTGCATCCCTAGTGGTCCAACGGGATCATTTTCCTCCCGATAAATCCACTTCGTATTTTTCCCTACAATATTTAAACGAGTTAATTCTTTATTCACTATTTGCCTATTATTTTCTATATCTAAATAACGAAAAGCCACCCCATCTTCGTATAACCTAAATTCCAGCTTTAGCGACAATGCCTCTTTATCATATAAATCAATTTTATATAAACGGTATCGATTTTTTACCTCGGTATTTTGCCCAAAATGTGCAAACCAATCGTCTTCTACCTGGCTTTCGTCTATTGTATAATTCGTAAATTTACGCTTTTCTATTCCATCGACCACAAGGCCAATCTCATTCTCTTCAAATAAAATACGGTTATTATAGTAGACATCAAAGAAAAAGTTCGAGTTTACTAATTCAAACCGGATATCGGCTTTTCCAAAAAGTAAACCACAAACCATCAACATCAGAGAAAAAAAGACTCTATTTTTCATATTAAACTCTCCTATTCTTAAGATAAACCGATTACGCAATTTTGTCCATACTTTTTTATAAGCTAATCCAATAAGGCTAATGTTTGAAGTTGCTAAACTTCCTTTTTTATTTGACAAATTGTTAAATCCCTTTTAGTATTTACACACGGAGAATAGAATAAAATGAAATCTAGTTTATTAGCCTTACTATTAGTCATGACCACACTAAACCTCTTTTCACTCTCTTATAATGCGAAAACCGAGGCAAATTTAGAATGGGCAACCCTAAAAGCGGATATCAAAAATCAGGAAGTTATTTTTTCGCGAAAAAGTGAAACATACAATGATTCCTCTCTTGTATTTAAAACCGATAAAGATCCTTTAGATATTGTTCTTAGGCGAACTATAGCCCTAAAAGATGATCTTATCTCAAAAGGAACAGAACTCCCATCCGATTTAATCTCTAGACTACAAAGTCTTCAAAAAGAAGCAGAGGCAACGGGAACTTGGAATATCCTCAAGCGGAAAGCTTTGTTTCAAGAAGTCATTTCTATTCGCCGTCAAATTGCCTTTGCGAATCCCCTAGTTGCCCAAATTGATGACCTTCTTTTTATCAAACGGGACATCTACAAAGTTTATGAGCATTGTTGTGACCAATATTATGGATACCGCCAGTATCCTGGAGGTGGTATCTTTACACTGGCAAACCCATTTGGCAATAATCCTAAACTTACCGATTTCACCGATACGCTAATTTCAAATAACAAAGAAAGCTATCCTAATCCCCTTACTAAAAAAGGCTCTTATCTCTCTCCGACTCTTGACTACGATGGTAACCGACTCGCATTCTCTTTTGTAGAAATTAAAGGAAAACGCGAAATTATTCAATACGAAAAATATACAGGCGAAGGACATTTCCCCGAGGGGTTTGCCTACCATGTCTATACTGCAAACATGGACGGAAGCGACCTAAAACAAATTACTACGGGAATGTACAACGATATTTATCCCTGCTGGACCCCCGCAGGGCGTCTTGCCTTTATTACCGAACGCCGTGGAGGTTACTTACGATGCGGGCGAGAATGCCCTAATTACACTCTTTACGACATGAAGGCCGATGGTACCGATATTCGATGCCTTAGTTTCCATGAAGTCAATGAGTGGTCTCCTGCAATTGCTAACGATGGCAGAATTATTTGGACACGATGGGATTATATCGACCGTCATGGCTGTGTAGCGCACGTTCCTTGGTACACTACTCCCGACGGCAGGGATCCTCGCCCAATTCGTGGGAATTATTCCATTCGCAAAACCCGTCCCGACATGGATATCGATACAAAAGCGATTCCAAATTCGTCATTATATGTCTCCACCGCAGCCCCTCATCATGGGCAAGCCTTTGGTTCGCTTACCATTATCGACCCAAGCGCGGAAGATGACGACAAAATGGCACCTACCAAGCGATTTACGCCAGAGATAGGCTTTCCCGAGAGCGAAGTTGACTGGTGGAAGAACCAAGTTTATGGAAATGCATGGCCCCTTAGTGAGGACTATCATTTAGTATCTTATTGTCCATATTATTCAAATAAAATAAAGCGCCATCATTTTGGACTTTATTTAGTCGATAAATTTGGAAATAAAGAGCTTATCTACCGAGATAAATATTTTGCCTCCCTCACTCCAATTCCGATTCGTGCCACAAAACGACCTCCAATTATCCCTGAACAACGAAACGAGGCTGAAAAAGAGGCAACCGTTTCTCTTCTAAATGTGTATGACACCTATTTACCTTGGCCAGAAGATAAACCGAAAATAAAGAATTTGCGTATATGGCAAATTTACCCGATGTCTGTCTCTTCTGCAAAAGTAAGCCGAAACATGGGGATTCAAATTCCAGAAGGAAGTGACTCAATCAACCTTGCACGATCTGTTCTTGGAACGGTTCCTGTTCACGAAGATGGAAGTGCTCATTTTAAAGCGCCAGCGGGCGTCGAACTCTTTTTCCAAGCCCTCGATGAAAAGGGTCGAGCTGTTCAGAGCATGCGTTCAGGAACTGCCTTTGTCCCAGGAGAAAACCTCTCTTGCATTGGCTGTCATGAACCTAAGAAGAAAGCGACTATAAACCGTCCTATAGGTACTCCTTTGGCTCTCAAATTACTCCCTTCCGAAATAAAAAAAGGTCCCGAAGGAAGCCATCCCTTTAGTTACCCGATATTAGTCCAACCCATTTTAGATAAACACTGTATTTCTTGCCACGATGGAAAGCAAAACAAAATAGATTTAACGACTAAACGAGTGACTTACCCGAACAAACCAGAATATTCTATGAACAAACCGACCCCCTACTATACTTCGTATGTGACTTTGGCAAAAGATTATGGCTTTACTTCCTACGGTGGGGGTTACGACTTTGACAACCCCAATTTCTACCGCACCACTCCTGGCAATTTTGGAGCCCGCGCATCTAAATTGTATCCAATGCTAGAAAAGGGCCATAAAGGGGTTCAACTTAACTCAGAGGAATTAGAACGAATAGCTATTTGGCTTGATTCTGTTTCTCAATTTTACGGTGTTTACGAAACAGAAGGAATGAATACCCAACTAGAGGGCGGTGTTGCGTACCCAACCTTAGAATAAAATTAATTTTGACTCGCTTTCATTTTTAATTTGCTTATTTTCCTCTTTTATGGTATACTTTTTTATAATATTTTTATAATTTTACAGGAGTTTTTCTCATGTTTGAGTTCACCGAGCATACACATAAACGGTTTAATTTACTAACGGGTGAATGGGTTTTAGTTTCCCCACACCGCACAAAACGGCCTTGGCAAGGAAAAGTAGAAGAGGCATCTAAGGATACAATGCCAAAGTACGACGAAAAATGTTACCTATGCCCTGGAAACGAACGGGCTGGCGGCTTTAAAAATCCAGAATATAAAGATGTTTTCACTTTTGTAAACGATTTCTCTGCCCTAATCCCCGATGTCCCAAAGGGAGATATCAATGAAGATGGCTTGCTTATTGCACAAAGCGAAACGGGTATTTGCAAGGTTATCTGTTTCTCTCCTCGCCACGATTTAACGTTAGCTCGTATGGACTCGCAAGGCATCAAGGCTGTCATAGAAGTATGGATTAAAGAAACAAATGAATTAGGGGCAAATCCTATGGTCAACTATGTCCAAATTTTTGAAAATAGAGGCGACATCATGGGTTGTTCAAACCCACACCCCCATGGCCAAATTTGGTCAAACTCTACGGTTCCAGACATCCCCGCGAAAAAGACAATTAACCAAAAAAAATACTTAAATGAAAAGGGCTGTTGTCTTCTTTGCGACTATGTAAAACTAGAACAAAAGAAACAAGAACGAATTGTATTTGAAAACGATAGTTTTGTTGTCCTAGTCCCCTTCTGGGCTGTTTGGCCATACGAACTGATGATTCTTCCAAAACGTCACATGAATCGTTTAGAAGAGATGACAGATTCCGAAAAAGACCATCTTGCAGAGGCTATTCAAGTTTTAGGGATCAAATACGATAACTTATTCAAAACTAGTTTCCCTTACTCTATGGGACTCCATCAACAACCCACAGATGGACAAGAACATCCCGAATGGCACTTTCATTTTACCTATATGCCACCGCTACTTCGAAGCGCTACTGTAAAAAAATTTATGGTTGGCTACGAGCTCATGGCAACCCCCCAACGAGACATTACAGCGGAGCAAGCGGCAGCTAAACTCCGTGACCTACCTAATACACATTACTTGGAGAATTTATAATGGACAAAACAACTTTAGAAGAAAAATTTACAGCAGGCGAATTGAATCAAAAACTAGAGCAAATCTACGGATGTGACTTCGAATCTCAAAAAGAACGATATTTAAAATTAGTAGACTTATTTGAACTTCAAACAGGACAATCTGAATTTTCAATTTTTAGCACTGCAGGAAGAACCGAGCTCATGGGTAACCATACCGACCACAACTTTGGTTGCGTTCTTGCAGCTAGTGTGCAACTTGACACTCTAGCGTGTGCTTACCAACGAAACGATAGCACCATCGAAATTCTTTCAGAAGGATACCCACCCGCTATCATCGACCTAGAAGATTTAGCCATCGACCCTCAAGAAAAAGAAACAACACAGGCTCTTATTCGGGGAATCGCGGCACGCTTTAAAGAATTAGGCTACAAAATCGGTGGATGGACTGCGGTTACTACTAGTGGCGTTCCTGGGGGCTCAGGACTCTCTTCATCTGCTGCAATAGAGGTGCTAATCGGAACTATTTTCAGCTACTTTTATAACGATGGCACTATCGATCCAGTAGAACTAGCAAAAATTGGCCAATGGGCAGAAAATAATTACTTCATGAAACCCTGTGGTCTTATGGATCAAGTGGCTTGTGCACACGGCGGGATTGTCAAAATCGACTTTGCCAACCCAGCAGAACCCATCGTTCAAAATATCGATTTTAAATTCCGCGACCAAGGCTACGCCCTTATGGTCGTAGATACTGGAGGAAGCCACGCCGACTTAACCGACGAATATGCTGCCGTTCCTACCGAAATGAAAAAAGTAGCTAGCCTTTTAGGAAAATCTGTCCTAAGAGAATGCACTAAAAAAGAACTTTTTGAAAATGTTACAACAATCCGAAAAGAGGCAGGCGACCGAGCTTTTTTAAGAGCATTACACTTTCTAAATGAAAACGACCGCCCAGCGGCTGCTGTTGATGCACTCAAGAAAACCGACATGGATTCTTACCTAAAAATTGTATTAGAATCTGGGGAATCCTCTTGGTGTTACCTACAAAACTGTACAAGCGTTAAAGATGTTTTTCATCAAGGTGTCACCACGGCCCTCGCTATTGCACGTGAAATTTGTCCAGAAGGAACATTCCGAGTCCACGGTGGCGGTTTTGCAGGAACGATTCAATGCTATGTTCCAGAGAAAAAAGAAGCCGAATTTAAAACTGCAATGGACTCTATCTTCGGTGAAGGGGCCACCACTGCACTCCGAATTCGCTGTCTCCCAACAATGCAAGTCATTTAAACGCGTTGCTTTATAAGCTACACTATTAAAACAGAAGAGGCTCCGTGTGAGATTTTCACTAAACTGTCGTTTAGATAAATCCCACCCGAAGCCTCTTCTGCCGTAATTATTGATTATAAAGTACCTACTACAATCTTTCTTCCACAAATAGAATTTCATTCGTGTAACAAAAGAAAAAATTACAAACAAAGAGTTCAAAAAGATTATCCTTGCGAGAGATTAACGTCAGACTTTATCTAAAACTTGTTTTAGCCAAAAGTCTGACGGGAACTCTATTGCAACGGTGAAATTTTCCAAACTCTTTGATATATTGAACTTTTTCTTTTTTTCTAGTATTATAAGAAAAACAAGGAGATTTCTCAACATGAACAATCTATCAGCATTACAAATTGCACGATACCAATATCAACCTAAACTACCTGCAATCCTAAAAAACAAGGCAGCAACATTAAAAGTAGAATTAGGTGCACCCACTTCTGCAGTTGCAGACGCAGAAGAACTAAAAACCATTTTTTCTGCAACTTTCGGACAACCTATCGCTAAAATCGTTAAAGGCAAAAACCCAAACGCAAACAAAGCTATTAATGTAGGTGTTATCCTTTCTGGTGGACAAGCTCCAGGAGGACACAATGTAATTTGCGGTATCTACGACGGACTTAAAGCTGGAAACAAAAACAGTAAACTTTTCGGATTCCTCGGCGGACCTTCTGGAATCGTACAAAACGAATACCTAGAATTCACAAACGATATTATCGACGAATACCGAAACACAGGTGGCTTCGATATCATCGGTTCTGGTCGAACAAAACTAGAAGACGAAGCTCAATTTGAAGAAGCAATCAAAGTTTGTAATGCATTAGACATTACAGCTGTTATCATCATTGGTGGCGATGACTCAAATACAAACGCTGCAATCATGGGCGATTACTTCAAAAAACAAAACACAGGAATCCAAGTTATCGGTTGTCCAAAAACTATCGACGGAGACCTTAAAAACGAACACATCGAAACCTCTTTTGGCTTCGACACTGCGTGCAAGACATACAGCGAACTCATTGGTAACATCCAACGAGATGCTAACTCTGCAAAAAAATACTGGCACTTCATCAAACTCATGGGACGAAGCGCTTCACACATCGGTCTAGAATGTGCCCTTCAAACTCAACCTAACATCTGTATCATTTCAGAAGAAATCGAAGAAAAAGGCATGACTCTTGTTCAAGTTACTTCTATGTTAGCAGACATTATCGAAGCTCGTGGAAATGCAGGGAATAACTTTGGAACTTGTTTAATTCCAGAAGGACTCATCGAATTCATTCCAGAAATGAAAAAACTCATTGCCGAATTAAACGACCTTCTTGCACACCATGCAGATGCATTTGCAGCTTTAGACAACCTAGACGCACAAGACCACTGGCTAAAAGAACATTTATCACCAGTGCTTTACGCTGCATTTGCCGTTCTTCCTTCTAATATCCAAAAACAACTTCTATTAGACCGAGACCCACATGGAAACGTTCAAGTATCTCTAATCGAAACAGAAAAAATGCTTTCCGAAATGATTGCAATCGAACTTAAATCCCGAGACTCCTTCAAAGGCAAGTTCAACGCACTTCACCACTTCTTCGGATACGAAGGCCGATGCGCATTCCCATCAAACTTCGACGCCGACTACTGCTACTCCTTAGGTTACAACGCATTCGTACTTATCGCAAACGGCTTAACGGGCTACATCTCTTCCGTTAAAAACCTAGACAAACCAGCCAAAGACTGGGTTGCTGGCGGTATCCCACTAACCATGATGATGAACATGGAACAACGACACGGTTCTAAAAAAGCAGTTATCAAAAAAGCTCTTGTTGAACTAGACGGCGCTCCTTTCAAAGCATTAGTCGCACAACGAGACGAATGGGCAAAAAACACTTGCTACCTTTTCCCAGGTGCAATTCAATATTACGGTCCATCGGAAGTTTGCGACTTAACCACAAAAACCCTAGCTTACGAATTAGCAAAATAATTTGCACCCGTTTAATGCAACGATCCCTGCACTCTTTAGAATGCAGGGATTTTTTTTGTTTTTGAGGTGGGAAGGCTCCCCCTCGCTCCAAAGGTTTGCAACGGACTTGTCCATCGATGGACTGATGCAAAGTTTAGCGCAGGATGTGCGATCAAACTTTGCAAACGCTTTTACGCTACCCCCTCTGCTTCAGTAATCCAAATTTGCCAAAACAATTCACAAATACCTAAGCAACCCCTCTAGCTCTTCTACCAAATAATTGCCAATAAGATTTACCATTTCGTCTGCTTTGCCCTCTTTTGCGTATGAGTCAAAGGCACGATAATAGGCTTTTCGGTCGGCGAATTTAATATTGATGGGAGGATAACCTTTTTGCATGAGTGCTAAATTTATAAGAAGGCGCCCTGTTCGGCCATTTCCGTCTATAAAAGGATGAATTCCTTCGAATTTTAGATGAAAAAGGGCAACCTCTTCGATGGTGTGCATGGAAGTATTCTTAAATTCGAGTAGAAGATTTTCCATTTGCTTGGGAACTAGAAAAGGTTCGGGAGGAATATGAAAAACGCCGGAAATTCGCACGGGGAGGCTACGATATTTTCCTTTGTCTTCGGGGCGGTCCATGAGAACAAGTGAATGTATTTGTTTAATAATGAATTCTGAAAAAGGACTATTGCTTGTAACTAAATGATGTACATACAAAAAAGCTTCTTTGTGGCCAATAATTTCCAAATGTTCCTTTAATGGCTTTTGATCGATAGTGACGCCTTCGAGAACGAGTGCAGTTTCTTGTAAAGTGAGTGTATTTCCTTCGATTGCGTTAGTATTGTATGTAAAATTGATTAAAAATTCTTCTTGAAGTCGATACAGTTCGCCTTGTGTGAGCGGACGCCTGCGATCTAATTCTTCTTTAAGTTGATCTACACGATTAAATAATGATTTATACTGAGAAGGAACCTCTTTATAGCGACGGCTTCGGTTATCTATAGGTTTAATAGTATCCGATGGAATTTGATAGGTTTTTCCCACTTTAATTGCTCCGGGAATTCTTTCATTTGAGCACAAATAACGAACTTGCCGCTCACTCACATTCCACGTTTTAGCAATATCTGAAATTTTACTATAAGACATATTTCACCTCCTTATTTAATTATGCATTATTATCGGAATAATAGCAATGAAATAATTTAAAACAAGAGCTATTATTCCGATAAAATTAAATAATTAGAGGCAATAAGCCCACAACGAAGCTATTTTCTTATAATCTCTTCAGCAATAATGTTTACATCGACCCTTTTTCTTTCATCGTCTGCATTGTAATAATAAATAAAAATATTAATATCTTCATCAACATCAATAAAGTTTATATTGTTTATGTCATAATCTTCAATATCAAAAAGTTCCAAATGTTCGGGTTCTCTTTTTCCCTGAAAAGTGATAATTTGTGTTTTCTCTGGGTAGCCATCATAGACAGGATCAAAATAAAGAATATCGTGCTCGACTGTTATTCCACTTTGGTGGACAGACAAATTAAATTCTTGATTTTTAGTCGCCTCAGTATCAAAATCAGAAAGATTTATGTCAAGTTGTATGGTAAGAAGAGCATACTTCGACTCTTCTTCAGACAATTTTACAAGACCAATCTTTCCTCGATAATCACCATGCTCAGACTCCGTTTCCATGTTTCCCCAAGTATTTGAAATTGCATATTCGGTAATTTCTCCTTTTTTTTGAGACACCCATTTCCATTCATTAGCACAGGCGCCACATAAAATGGCAAAAATACAAATAAGCATAGTTGCCAAAATTTGTTTATTCTTTTTCATAAAATCCTCCTTTATTTTCATTTATGAATTTTATTTTATCGTCTCTAAGAAATAACGGTGAACGTTAATGTCATCTGTTACTTCGGGATGAAAAGCAGTCACAAGTTGATTCCCTTGCCTTGCAGCCACAATTTTGTTATCTACAACCGACAATACTTCTACACCAACTCCCACTTTTTCAATGTAAGGGGCTCTAATAAAAGGCATTTCTACTCGCTTGTCTGCAAAAGTGTCGACCGTATTAAAACTACCTAATTGCCTGCCGTAGGCATTACGCCTCACTTCGATATCCATCGTCCCAAAATGGACGGTTGGATCGTTGTGAAGTTTATTAGCTAGCAGGATCATACCAGCACAGGTTCCAAAAACAGGGAGCCCAGAAGCAATACGGCTTTTTAAGGGCTCAAATAATTCTAACTGATGGAGGAGTTTTCCCATTACGGTACTCTCTCCTCCTGGTAAGATAAGTGCATCAAAAGGTTGATTAAGATCTTCTTTTTTTCGTATTTCGAAAGTCTTAACCTTTAACTTGTGAAGCATTTGAATATGTTCAATAAAGGCACCTTGAACGGCAAGAACAGCACAAACCATTATTTACCACGTTCAGCCATAAGCAATTGAATTTCGTCTGCATTGATACCAACCATTGCTTCACCTAGGTCTTCGGATACTTCTGCAAGCACTTTTGGATCGTTAAAATTAGTAACCGCTTTAACAATTGCATTTGCTCGTTTTTGTGGATTTCCTGATTTAAAAATACCAGAACCAACGAAAACCCCTTCTGCTCCAAGTTGCATCATTAGAGCCGCATCTGCTGGAGTGGCTACCCCACCTGCTGCAAAGTTTACAACGGGAAGAGACTTATTTTTGTGAACATAAAGAACCAATTCGTAAGGAACTTGAAGTTCTTTTGCTGTATTATAAAGTTCGTCTTTAGATTGAGCGGCAATTTTTCTAATTTCTCGTTGCATCATTCGCATATGTGTGACCGCTTGAACGACGTCTCCTGTTCCTGGCTCGCCCTTAGTTCGGATCATGGCAGCCCCTTCGTTAATTCTTCGAAGTGCTTCACCTAAATCTTTTGCTCCACAAACGAAAGGAACAGAAAAACCTGCTTTATCGATGTGGTAGACATCGTCTGCTGGAGATAAAACTTCACTTTCGTCGATATAATCGATTTCGAGTGCTTCTAAAACTTGTGCTTCCACAAAATGGCCAATTCGGCATTTTGCCATAACAGGAATAGAAACTGCACTTTGAATTTCTTTGATTAATTTTGGATCACTCATTCGAGAAACCCCGCCTGCTGCACGAATATCCGCTGGAATTCGTTCTAGTGCCATAACGGCACATGCGCCCGCTTCTTGGGCAATTTTAGCTTGCTCTGCATTCATAACGTCCATAATAACGCCACCTTTTAGCATTTGAGCAAGTTGCTTATTAAGTTTAAATTGTTTTGTGTTTATCATTTTAAGTCCTCTTTGTGCCTTATTATAACCTTTTTTTAGACAATTTTTCAACTATATTGATTAATATATCATACGCTTTGTCATTCCACCATCAATAATTAAATTCGCACCATTGATAAAATCGTTGTCTTCATCGGCAAAAAAGAGGCAAGCATTGGTTATATCGCTAGGCCGCCCAATTCTATTGCTTGGATGAATCTCTTTTTCCCGCTCATCTTGAAGTCCATAATTGCCTGTATAAATATAGCCTGGACTAATAGCATTGACCGTGACAGGTGTCCCTCGAAGAGAAACACAAAGCGTGTTTGTCAATGAAACGATAGCGCCTTTGCTCATGCCATAAAGTTCCCAATCGGCTTCATTTTGATGGTATCTTGTTGATGCAATATTGATGATTCTGCCATAGTCTTCGTTTTTATTTAGTTTGATGAATTCTTGTGCGCAGAAGAAGGCGCCTTTTTGATTGATGTCGCTTAATTTATCGTAGTCGGATTCTGTAATTTCTGAAATGGGTTTTTGAAAAAGAGAAATGGCGGCGTTATTAATTAATATATGCGCTTTCCCATGTCTCATTTTTATTTCTGAAAAAGCTTCGACAATATCTTGTAATTTTGCTAAATCTGCTTTAATAAAATGATAATTAATTTTCGTAAAATCTGGCTCAAGAATATCTATTCCAACCACTTGATATCCTTTTTCAGTAAATGTTTGTGCCATGTGGGCACCCAACCCCTTTGCGCAACCAGTAATAATACAAATCTTCATAA
>CAYJGX010000066.1:4737-12930 GCA_964369795.1 uncultured Spirochaetaceae bacterium | reverse complement strand
GAATAAAATTTCAGATTACTCTTTACGATTGGCAAAAAAAAGATTAAATTATAGATAGAATAATTTAAAATTGGCCTAATGTAGGCTGGCAATAATGGAGAAAAAAATGGCTAAACAATTACTCTTCAACGAAGACGCACGAAAGTCCTTATTAAAAGGGGTAGAAACAATTTCAAACGCGGTTAAGGTGACTTTAGGTCCGAAGGGTCGTAATGTATTACTTGACAAATCTTATGGGGCACCCACGGTGACAAAAGATGGGGTTTCGGTTGCTCGAGACATAGAATTAGAAGATCCATACGAAAACATGGGGGCTCAGCTTTTAAAAGAAGTTGCAACAAAGACAAACGATGTGGCTGGGGACGGAACAACGACTGCAACCGTTTTGGCATACGCAATTACCCGAGAGGGAATGAAGAGCGTGGCAGCGGGTATCAATCCAATGGGAATTAAGCGAGGGATCGACAAAGCGGTTGCCTTCACAGTAGAAAATATTAAGGCGCGAGCGGCGGTTATCAAGTCGCAAGAAGAGATTGCGCAGGTTGCAACCATTTCGGCAAATAACGATAAGGCCATTGGCGACGAACTTGCAAATGCAATGGAAAAAGTTGGAAAAGATGGTGTTATCACGGTCGAAGAAAGCAAAAACATCGATACAACGGTCGACGTTGTAGAAGGGATGCAATTTGACCGAGGGTATTTGTCTCCATATTTTGCAAACAACCGAGAAAACATGACAGCAGAATTAGACAATCCCTTTATCCTTATTTACGATAAAAAAATTACTGCAATGAAAGATATGCTTCCTATTTTAGAGCCCGTCGCTCAGAGTGGACGAGCACTGCTAATTATTGCTGAAGATGTCGAGGGTGAAGCCCTTGCAACTTTGGTTGTGAATAGCATTCGTGGCACCATTTCTGCAGTTGCCGTAAAAGCTCCTGGCTTTGGCGACAGACGAAAAGCAATGCTAGAAGACATTGCTATTTTAACGGGCGGTCAAGTTATTTCTGACGAAGTGGGCATGAAATTAGAAAGTGCTACTGTCGAAATGTTAGGAACAGCTAAAACGGTTAAAATCGACAAAGACAATACGACTATTATCAATGGTGCGGGCGATTCTGCTGCATTAAAAGCACGTGTTAGCCAAATCCGAAAACAACTAGAAGATTCGACATCCGATTACGACAAAGAAAAATTACAAGAACGACTTGCTAAATTAGCGGGGGGCGTTGCCGTAATCAATGTAGGGGCAGCAACCGAAGTCGAACTAAAAGAAAAGAAAGACCGAGTGGTCGACGCTCTTGCAGCAACACGGGCGGCAATCGAAGAGGGAATTGTCCCTGGCGGTGGAGTGACACTTGTTCAATGTGCAAAAGAATTAGAAGCAATCGATTTATCGGCTTACACGGAAGAAGAAAAAGTGGGCTTTAAAATTGTGGTTCGTGCCCTAGAAGAACCGATTCGACAAATTGCAATCAATGCGGGACTAGACGGTGCGGTTATTGCAAACCAAGCGAAAGCGGAAAAAGCGGGAATTGGTTACAATGCGGCAATCGACAAATGGGTGGACATGATCGCAGAAGGAATCATCGACCCTGCAAAAGTGACTCGAACAGCGCTTCAAAATGCAGCTTCTATCGCATCGCTTCTATTAACTACAGAATGTGCGGTCACAAATATTCCTGCTCCAGAAGCAGCGGCTCCTATGGCTCCTGGTATGGGTGGCATGGGCGGTATGATGTAGTATGAAAAGAGAAGAATTTGTTTTTTCTGTAGGCTTTGTCGGCGAAGAATCGGTCGTCGACAAGGCAATGATAAAGGAATATGCGAACCTCGATACAGCGGCACTATTAGAAAAAGGGTTTTTTCGTGCTGCATTTTGCTCCGCTTTGTGGGCAAAAGAGGTAGACAATAACGATAGCGACGTGGCAAAAGTGCTTGCCGTCGCTTGTCAAACCTACGGAAATCAGTTTCAAGAAATAGAAGATCTCATGAGATTGTTTGGAGTTTTTAAAATTCCAGAAGGTACTATAAAAGTTAAGGCTTTATAAGGCTTTTCTATTGACTTGTATCTAAATCCGTGCTATTTTTTAACAATATAATATAAAGGAAATTACTATGAATCATTTTCAAGATTATGGATTGCTTCTTCAAAGTATCGACAATGCAGGAACAACAACTGCAACAACGGGTGCAGAAGCAGGGGCTCCAAACCAAGCTCCAGGTGGACTTTTTGGAAGCAATAGCATGCTTATTTTCATGCTTCCACTATTGGTACTTCTTATGTTCACTATGGGTGGCGGTAACAGAAGACGACAAAAAGAAATGCAAGCGATGCTAGCTAGCCTAGAAAAAGGCGACAAGGTGCAAAGCATTGGGGGTATTATTGGGACTATCGCTCATGTAAAAGAGGGATCTGTGGTTATTAAGGTAGACGAAAATACTAAATTAGAATTTGCAACCTCTGCAGTTCAAACTGTCTTAGAAAAGAAAAACCCAGTGGCTACTCCTCCTAAAAAAGGTCTTTTTGACGGTCTTAAAGACAAAATTGGTGGAAAGAAATCAAAAGAGGACAATGCAGAAGCAGCTCCAGCTGATTCTGATAAATAATACATAATATTTGGAGTAAAGTATGCGAAAACGTACAAAAGGATTATTTGTAATCCTTGTTCTTGCTGCTGTTGGATTTATGTTATATCCAACTGTACAGTGGTATTTTGTATGGGATGCGGAGCAACGAGAAGAAGCTTCTTATACCATTCAAACGATTAAAGACAAGGCTACAAATTTTGCAGATCAAGGAGTCTTCCTTTTCAACGAAGCTTTTGAAGCCGACAGAACTGCAGAATTCACAGTGACTGCCACAGAGGCAAACGACACAATTTCTAACGAAGTTCGTGAAGAGGCTTTTACCGCTTTAAAAGACGAAGCAGTTAAAAGATTAAAAGAGCAAAATGTTAAATACGAAGTTCTCACTTACGACTATGTAAAAAGAGCCTTCGCTAACCTTCCTAAAGGAATTACATTAGAAGTTGCAGAAGAAAATGTTCGAATTGCAATGACCGAATTCCTAGAAGGTGTTAAAAGAGAGGCACTCTTTGCTGCAAAAGATAAATCAGAAAGAATTATTCAACTTGGTTTAGACTTAGCAGGTGGGGTTTCCTATGTCTTAGAAGCAAATGTAGATTCATATGCTCAAGAACAAGATGCAATTAACAAACAGCTTTCTTACGACGAAGCCTTAGCCGAAGCGAAAGAGGCCGATGAAAATGCAACTATCGACTTCGAAACTTTTGAAGACTACGAAAAATATTCTTTGTCTGGAAACTTAGACAAGATTATGGAAATTGCAGTAGAACAAATTACAAGCCGTGTAGACATCTATGGTGCTAGCGAACCCGACATTCGACGTTTGGGTGACAGCTGGATTCAAGTAGACCTTCCCGGTGCAAAAGACCCAGAACGACTTCGACGTCTTCTTATGGGTTCTGGTTCTCTTAATTTCCATGTTGTAGACAACGAAGAAACAGCGGCACTCAACACTTGGTTAGCAGAAAACCGAGGAACAGAAGAGTATATTACAACAATGAATGCTTTCGTCGATGGCTCCGAACTTAAAGTTCCGACTGCCGCTGGCGTTTCGGCTTACAACATGGTTGTGGGTGCATACGAAAAAGATGCTTACCGAGAAGACCAACGAGTGGGCTGGTTAGTTGTTACAAGAGAACCTGGAATGCCAGGAAGCCAAGTTCAAAAGGCAACTGCTTACCGTTCAGGGGATACAGGCGAAATTGCTACTTCTTTTCAATTAACATCAGAAGGTCAAGATCTTTTTGGAGAAATGACTAACGGTGCTACAGAAGAAGCTCCTATTTCTATCTCTGTTATCATGGACGGAAAATCAAAAATGAATGCAGCAGCAAGCCAACAACTTCGAAGTGCAACACTTCAAGTTTCTGGTCGTGGAATTGGCTTTGAAGAAGCACAAGACTTTGCTCAGTTACTAGAATTAGGAAGTAAAGAGGTAGGAATTTCTATCTTAAGTTCCGATGTTATTGGTTCTGGTTTAGGGGCCGACTATGTTGAATCGGGTATTACAGCTCTTGCTTGGGGCTTGTTACTAGTTGTTATCTTCATGGTTTGTTACTATAAGGTAGGCGGTTTAGTAGCCGTATTTGCTCTAGCAACTAACCTTCTTATCATGGCAGGTCTATTGTCACAAATTCAATTAACATTAACACTCGCTGGTATGGCAGGGTTTATTTTAACGATTGGTATGTCTGTCGACGCTAACGTTATTATTTTCGAGCGTATCAAAGAAGAAATGAGATTAGGTAAATCCCCTAAATCTTCGGTTATTGCTGGTTTCCAAAAAGCCTTCTGGACTATTTTGGACTCTAATATCACCACTTTCATTTCCGCTCTTGTCCTTTCATACTTTGGTTCAAGCACCGTTAAAGGTTTTGCAACCATTTTGGCTGTGGGTATCTTCTCTTCTATGTTTACAGCATTGTTCGTTTCACGACTCTTGCTCGATATCAACGTAGAAACTTTTAAAGTGAAGAGACTCCAAATTACATGGAGGAGAAAATAATATGAAAGTCATTAATTTTGGTAAATCTCGATATATCATGGTTGCTTTTTCTGTTCTTTTGATTATTGCTGGTTTGGTTGTTGCTTTTACAAAGGGACCTAACTGGGGTATCGACTTTAAAGACGGTTTAGCAATGACTATCTCTGTAAAAGATTTTAATGCAGAAACAGCAACCTTCGACGTTGCAACTGCTGCCGATGGAAAGATGTTAATCGAAGAGGTTCGTTCTTGGTTTCTATCTTTAGATAAAGAACCTAGAGTTCAACTTCAATCTACAGAAAACGCTCAGTTTTCCTTGCGATCGGTTTTTGCGGAATCTGCAGAGAATACTACTTTCGAAGACCGAAACCAAATGGTCGATGCCGAAAAACTTCTTCTTGTAAACGCAATGGATGCAAGCGGAGTGACTGTAGTCGAAAGTGCCGCTTTCGAAGCAGAAGGCTTTAGCGCAGAGGGAAGAGTTGTTGTAATCGAAGCGACTCAAACTTCTAGCCCATCTTGGACAGCTAATTCATGGAATCAACTTATTGTTCTTATGTTAGTGGTTTTCTTGCTAATTACTATTTACATTTGGTTCCGATTCAAATGGAGTTATGCAATTTCTTCTATGCTTGCATTGTTTCACGATATTCTTATCATGATTGGTTTTATTTCAATTATGCCATACGAAGTATCAAAAACAACTATTGCAGCTATGTTAACAATTATTGGTTATTCTCTAAATGACACCATCGTTATTTTCGACCGAATCAGAGAAAATCAAAAATCGATGATCAGTTCAAGTCTAAGTTCTGTGGTAGACACAAGTGTGACTCAATCTTTAAGCCGAACCTTACTGACTTCGTTAACGACATTGTTATCGGTCATTGCACTTTTCATTTTTACTCAAGGCGATGTAAAGAGCTTTGCAGCAAACATGATGGTTGGTATCGTTTTTGGTACTTTGTCATCTAACTTTATTGCGGCTTCTTCTTTTATCTGGCTAACTGCTTTCGCAGACAAAATTGTTGCAAAACGTAAATTTAAAAAATACGGGATTGCAGCACATAAATCTTCATCAGATCCAGCTAGTGCGAATGTCGACACGGTTGCAGGTAATATCGAAATTCCTGTTATCGAAAGAAAACTTCGACGAAAAAAGAAATAAACCATTTATCCAAAAAGGTAAATTAATTCCCTTCTTGCCGTAGGCAAGAAGGGTTTTTTTGTATTGTAGAAAACCGTTGTAGCAGGTGTTACCTTTTAGGTAATTAATGTTATAATGGGGTATGGATTTAAACAATAAAGCCGATTTTGAATCAAGACAAGATTACCTCACCTCGATTTTTCAATACGACCATCCGTTTAATGAAAATTATGACAAGGTCACACGGGAAGAGCGCCAATATGTCGATCTGCAACCCGCTGTATCCCCAACAACGGGTCGCTTTCTCTCGTTTTTAGTGAGGTTGACACAGGCAAAACGGGTTTTAGAAGTGGGAACGAGCGTCGGCTATAGTGCACACTGGATTGCTAGCGCCCTCGAGCAGACTGGCGGTAAGTTAGTTACGGTGGATAACCATGAAAGGACCGCCGCGGAAGCAAAGGCCAATTTCCAGAAAAGCGGGCTACAGCATCGTATCGAATTTTATCAAGAAGATGCGACCGAGTTTGTTAGGGGTTTAAGTCGCCAAATAGGCGAAGAGGGCGAAGGGCTCTTTGATATTGTTCTAATGGATTGTGCTAAAAAACTGTACTTGCCGCTTTTAGATGACTTTCATACTTTATTAAAGGTTGGTGGGCTGTTAGCCTACGATGATACTCTTATTGCCTGGGAGAAAGAAACGCGCCCAGGTATTACAAAAAAAATCCTTGAGTTTAATGCTGCCATCGCGAAAGACAATCGATTCTATACGGTTAATCTCCCTATTGGCCATGGCCTAACTTTGCTCTATAAAAAGTAAATTGCCCTTGTCCATTTTGAGTAATTCGTCTATAATTTGATTGGAGTTTTTTAATGAAATATTTTGGATTCTTATTTTGCGTATTCGCTTTCGCTTTTTCCTCGCCCTTTTTTTACACTAGCTGTAAAATCGTTTTAGATCCATTTTCTGGTGCAGAGGGTTTTACCTATCCTTTAGTAGATAACTACAGTGAATCTTTTGCAGATGCCGAAAAAATGCAAATCATACAAGAATTTGCCCCTATCATTTATCAAAACACTCGTAGCGATAAATCTTTCGGACATCAATTTTATCGAACAGGCGACTACATGATCAAAATTAACTTTGATCACAATTGGTCTACGGTGGATAACTGGCATCATTGTATTGCAGGCGACCACCCTAAAAACAGTTTTAATTTCGATTTTACAGGTGCCTGCTATGCTTCATTTGTTGCTACCGAAACTCACTATTACTTAGGGTATCATATTTACCATGCGATGGATGACGCCGTCCTCGAAATTGACCGTCACCCAAATGATTTAGAAAATGTCTTTATTGCAGTTAATATTAAGACTAAAAATATAGATGCCATGATCACCAATAAACATGGGTGGCACATGCGATACTCCAACGACTTCTATGCAAAAGATGGGAAGCTGCTTATGGAGAAAGATAGCAAGGGAGAATCGCGCCCCACGGTTTATATCTCTAGCAATGGAGATGGTGTTGATGGCGGTCATGGAATTGAATCTTGGAAAGGTTTTAGGCGGCATTTTGTTGTAAGAGATCTTTTAAAATATGATCCTAGTTTAATTATAGAAGTTCCATCCGAAAATCGACCCGATTTTAAAGAGCTTTGGGGTGAGACAGGATACCAGATTATTTTAATGGAGGACCCAATAGAAGGATTTTGGCACTATCGATTAGCAGATCGATATAGCCCCGACAACCCTTTTTACCGTGGGTCTGGATTTTATGGTGGAGGTGGGGCTCCTTGGGGTTTCGCCTATGGACATGGTATTTTTAATCCCATATATATGTTTGAGTGTGCTTTTAGAAATTTTTCAGAAGTTGCAAGCAAAGAATATACCTCTAATTTATACCTAAAAGATCATCAAGATAGCCCGGAAGGAACTTTTGATCAATATATAAACAGATAAGAAGGGCTTAAATGAAGCATTTATTTTATATTATATTTATTTTTATATTTTTGTTGATGATGGGGTGCAATCTACAATTAGATTCGTTTTATCGAAATGAAGATTCAAGATACCCTCTAGCCACCGAAGCAAAACAAGAGCATTGGACCAATGACCAAAAACTTGAAATTTTAGAGCAATATGCGCCTCTTATTTATCATAATACTAGAAACGACAAGGTAGGAAATTATCAATTTCATCGGACTGGCGATTTAATGATTAAAATCAACTTTGATCATAATTGGTCATCGATCGACAATTGGGATCATTGCATCGTCGGTAATAAGCCAGGGAATATTTATAATTTTGATTTTAGCGGCGCAGTTTATGGCACCTTAGTCGCCACAGAAAGCCATTTTTATTTAGGATATCATGTTTATCATGCAATGGATGATGCGATTCTTCCGATTGACCGCCATCAAAATGATATGGAGAGTCTCGTGCTAGCTGTTGACCGCGAAACCAATTTAGCCGT
>CAYJGX010000066.1:0-4637 GCA_964369795.1 uncultured Spirochaetaceae bacterium | reverse complement strand
GGTCTTTGGAGTGAAACAGGCTACGAAGTTATATTGTTAGAAGACGATATCGATGGATTTTGGCGTTTTCGTACAGAGCAACCGGGTCCAGACAACCCATTTTTTAACTGGAATGCTTTTTACGGAGGGGGTTATTCTCCATGGGGTTTTGCTGCGGGCCATTCAATTTTTAATCCAATATACATGTTTGAGGTCGCTATGCCAGGTTTCACAAATATAGCAAGCAAGGAATATACCTCCAATCAGTATTTAGCAGATTATCTAGAAGCCCCCTATCATTTTAGTGATATCTATTTTTCTAATAATCAGGAAGCCATCAGTATTGAAGACGAAATTCATATCCTCACTCAATATGCCCCCATCCTCTATCAAAACACTCGTAACGACAAAACGTTTGGCCATCAATATTACAGAAGCGCCGACTATCCTATCGCGGTAGATTTTGATGGAGATTGGTCCTCTAAAAACAATGCGCAAAATTGCATAAATGAAGGAAATGAAGAGGGCGAGGCTGTCGATTTGAAAGGCACCGTCTATGGAACCTTGGTAGCGACTAAAAGCCATTATTTCTTGGGATATCATGTTTATCATGCGCTAGATGATGCGGTTTTGTCTGTGGATAGACATGACAACGATATGGAAAATATTTATTTGGTGGTCGCACGCAATGGAATTGAACATTCGACTGATGGCGAAGTTGTTGCTATGCTCACAAACAAGCATGGAAATGATATGCTTTATTCAGAAAAATACAGTGGAAAACACGGTTCTTTCCTTATTGAAAAAGACTCGCATGGAGTAAAACGGGCAACCGTTTATATTTCTAGCAATGGCGATGGAGCCGACTTCGGGCATGGGATAGAAAGCTGGCGAGGGGAAGGAGAGCATCCGTTTATTCAGGAACTTGTGCGCTATAATCCAAGTACAACGGGTACGGTCCCCATAATAGAGGACGGTTTAACCGATGCAACCTATCATATTATTTCTATGCGAGATCCTGACCGCGGCTTATGGCAGTTTAGAGAACAAACAGGAGACGATTACATGCCCCTTGGAGGCGAAAATAATGGTTTCTACGACAAAGGCAATGTGCCTTGGATAAGCCGCGATGGCAAGCTACTTTTACACCCCTCCGACTCTTTTGCAGAGCATTTTTCTGGCTTGGGAGAGGTGCTAGACCCTGCATATACATACAACGATTACGCCAAAGAAATGCGTTAGAATTGTACATATTCCAGAAACTTGTATGCTTAGTCAAACGAATTAATTTGACAAATTGAATATGGTGTCTCATACTACATGTAGAATATTTAGTGTAGGAGATAAATATGAAAACAAATTTTTGGAAACTGCTTAGTTTATTAGTTATTCTAATGACAGTTTTTATGGCCTGTGATCCAACGGGTGGAATTACAGATGATGATGCCGGTAACATCTTAGATGGTGGCGGTAGTGGAGACGGAGATAGCACATGGGAACTTGTCTTTAGCGATGAGTTTGATGATGATGTGGTCGACACAGAGAAGTGGGATATTAGTGTAAGTGAAGGCTTTGCACCTTTGACCGCATGGGGGACAGTAAGCAATATATATGAAGAAAATGGCAACTTAGTCATGCCATTATTTAATTTTGCAGAAGAACACCCCGATCAAGATATTGAAACGATGAACTTTGGTAAAAAATACAAAGGTTCCGAAATTAAAACAATTATGACTTTTAATCGTGGAACTAAATTCTCTGCTAGAATGAAAGCGGCTCCAGGAAGTGGGCAACTTAGCAATCTTTTTACCTATACAGAAGGCGAGAAAAATGGGGTTAACTATGTCAACGAAATTGACTACGAAATTATTGCAGATTCACGAAACCACGTTTCAACCAATATTTGGGATACTCCTGCAGACGATTTAAAAGGGGATCACGTGACCACACGACCCGATATCAATACATATGAAGAATTTCATCAATACGATATCATTTGGCTAGACGCAGGTATTTACTTTTTTGTTGACGAAAAATTAGTCCGTTTTGAAGACAAAACCAATCCAGACTTAGAAACTAAATTTTTTATGAATCACTGGATGTCTGCTCATGGCCCTTCGTTTGGTGGTATTATTGACGACAGCAAAGTTCCATCGGATATGTTTGTAGACTGGGTTCGTATTTACAAATTCAAAGAAGGCGGAACGGAGCCAGAAGTTCCAGAGCCACCAAAAGAGCCAGAGGTTACTATTCCAGAAAGTGAGTGGCCTACGCCTGCAGAAGGAGAAGCGCTTGACGGTTGGAATCTAGTTTACCGAGATAATTTTGATACTCTAGACGAAACAAAATGGAACAAAATTACTACCGATGCACCAAGTATCACTACCTATGGCGACGAATCTTTAGCAAAAGTAGAAGATGGAAAACTTGTATTAACTCTTCAAGAGAATCCAAATCCAGAAGATACTGCAAATAGCTATCAAGGTACAAAAGTAACATCTGTACAAAAATTCCAATATGGAAAATTAGTTGCACGAGTAAAAGCTCGAGCAGATAAAGGGCAATTCACGACTATGGATTTCGCAGGAAGTGATATAGACGGCGCAACGAATTTTATTGGGTACCAAACTAAAACGGTTAATACCTCGACTGGAATCGAATTGACCGATTATATCGGTTCAGAAGCAGATGCTACTTCAAAAAGCCCAGCTGGTGCAGATTATAGTGATTATAACGAATGGTCTATAGAATGGTCTAAAGACAAAATCGAGTACTTCTTTAATGGTGTTTCCCTTCATTCTACAAGCGAAGACGTACCAGCGGCTGCACTTGCCCTCTCTCTTAGCTATTGGATTGGTCACTGGGGAGATATGAACGTAGGAGCAACTGTTCCAGGAACCGCCGAAGTAGACTGGGTTCGTTTCTATACAAAAGATCCAAATGCCACTGTAACATTCGATTCTAACGAAGGTTCGCCAATTGCATCTGCAGCACTTCTTATTGGTGAGAAATTAACAGAACCAGCACAACCAACAAAAGCAAATGCTCGTTTTGACGGCTGGTACACAGACGAAACTTGGGCAACTGCATGGAATTTTGACAATGCAGTCGAAGACAATATGACTTTACATGCAAAATGGGTTATTCAGTATACGGTCACGTTTGATATGAACGAAGCAACCTCTGCTGCAATAGAAACTCAAGTTGTCGATGAAGGTGCCCTTGCAACAGAACCTACAGATCCTGTAAAAACGGATTGGACTTTTGTGGATTGGTTTACGACTGATACATTTGATGCGGGAACAGAATGGAATTTCACAGAAGATCTTGTTAATGCTAATGTGACACTCTATGCTAAGTTTATCGATAATTCTATTGTTTCCTTTACCGTTACCTTTAAACCAAACGGAGCAGAAGGCACAGATTCTACGCAAATTTATGTAGAAGGCGAAACAAAAGCATTGTCTACTAACAATTTTAACCGTGTAGGGTATACTTTTGGTGGTTGGGCAACAGCCGCAGACAGTACAGAAGTCGCTTTTACAGATGCACAAAGCGCTTCTTTCACAGACAACGAAGAATTGTTTGCCATTTGGAATGCAATTTTAGTAGATGGTATTAGTGTTAAAGCAAAAGGACCAAGCATAGTTGTTGGCGAAGAATTGCAGGTTGTGGCAACCGTGCTACCTGCAAATGCACTAGATACAAGTGTTGTTTGGACTTCAAGCGATGAGGGGATTGCTTCTGTAGATGAAATGACTGGTAAGGTGACCGGAGTTGGTAAAGGGACTGCTATCATAAAAGCGACTGCTAATGGTGGAACAGATAAATTTGCAGAAATTTCTGTTTCTGTCGATGATGCCTATACCCTTACTTATAAAGATGAGTTTGCAAGTTTTAGTACAGACAATTGGACTTATGTCACTGGAGGAAATGCTTGGGGAGGAGGTTCTATATGGGACAATCTTCCTTTAGTAGACACAAATGGCTTAGTGTTGCCTCTAATTAACGATGAAGGATCCATAAAGGGAACTAAAATTGGTAGCAAAACCAGAATTGGGTATGGAAAATTTGAACTTCGACTTAAGTTGCCACCAGGAGCCGGACAAGTTTTTAATATCCAATGTTATGGAGAGAATTTTCAGTTAAGAAATGGAGAAGGAAATTCTCTTGCCTGGGATGCACAAACTGGAAACTTACATGGTACACAATTAGGCGAATATTTTTCTCTCGCATTTATATCTACCGCTAGTGGTGTAGAAACTTACATTAATGGGAACCTGGTGCGATCAATTGGAGCACATGCAGCAGCAGATTCAAATATTTCTATTGCCTATTGGCTTGGTCAGGGAGGCAATAATACAGTACTTCCAACACAAGTAAATATTGAATATGTAAAATTTTACACTGCAAAATAAGCAGTTAAAATGCAGACTTAAAATTATTTCGGTCTAGCCTTCGGGTTAGGCCGATTTTTTCTTGACAAATTGGGAATCTGTTGTATACTAGAGATATGAAAAAATACCATATATCAATTTTAGTTTTGTTAGTAGTATTAACTGCTAGCATGGTGGGTGGATGTGCATCGCAAAACTTAGAACAAGATTTGTTTATGCAGATTGCCAAGATTGGATTTGCAGATGTTCCTGGTTTGCAAG
>CAYJGX010000065.1:2369-13038 GCA_964369795.1 uncultured Spirochaetaceae bacterium | reverse complement strand
AAACCTTCTAATGTATTTGCGTTGTTAGGAAGAATACCCCTTTCAACAAATTGTGCTAATAAATCATTTGCTGCACGGTCAAAGTCACTCTTTGAAATTTCATGAGATTCGTTTAAGATTTTTGCAACAACAGAAATCGTAACCCCTTCTGGAATAATAATTTTAGCCAGTTTGACCTGCCCCTCTACAAACTTAGAATAAATATCGGAGGGGCGATCCCCTGCTTCTAATTCATATAATCCAGATTGAATAGTGCCTCGATTTAGTTTAAGCTTCAGTTTAAAGAGAAAATCATTTGAAATAATCTTTTCTTCAACTAATTTAGAGGCTACCTGATACCCGCTCATGCCAGAAGAAACAAGAAAATCGCGATTTTCATTTATCTGGCTCTTGTTTAAAATAAAATAGCTTACAATAAGAGATATAGATATAATAAGAACAACCGATAAAGCTATTATAATTCCTTTTTTTAACATCAAAAGACTCCCTTATTTAACCAAAATAAATTCAACACGCCTATTTTGCCACTTGTTAATATCCCAATTTTGACGATCTATTCTAGCATCAACAACTGGAAATTTACCACCCATCCCTTTTGCAGAAAGACGTTCACTCGCAATTCCCATGGAAATAAGCTGTTTCATAATCGATTCTGCACGAGATTTTGAAAGAGGCAAGAGAAAATCGACCTCTTCTTTTTCGGCGGCAATAGGGTCATACCAATTGATTGCATTTGCATGGCCTTCAATTTGAATATTGTAACTACCATATTTAGTTAGAATGTGTTTTAATCTTTCTAAGACATAATTGTTTCGAGCTACGATACTCGGATCATTGGTTTCTAGTTCTGCTGAATTGGCCTTAAAGTTAAGATTCGAGATCATAATCTTAAGACGATCGCCATCACGGATAACAAGAACATCAACAGGAATCTTTCCATCGACTTCCGAAACATTGCCCGCCTTATCGACTAATTGGAATTTATAGGCATAATCCTCTGCTGAAACAACTAGATCTCCCTTATACGATTTACCATCCCATAAAAGAGCCGAAGTCGGATTTCCTGCACCTTTAAACTGTTTAAAATTTCTGCCTTTAGGGTCATAGATATTAAAAACCCACTTTTCTACACCAGAGAGATCTTTAACGTCAAAGGCGATAGATAACTCGTCATTAACACCATCATTATCTGGAGAAAAGAGATCAGGTGAAATTTGAACCGATGCATTGGGCGCAGAAATATCGACCATAATAGGTTCGGTAATTTCTGTAACTCGGTCCCCTTTCTTATAAATAGCGGTTAAAGTTGGAATATAAACTCCTTCTGCAACATTGCCATTTTCATCAGTACCATCCCAAACAACCGATTCGGGTGCAAATTCTTCTCCGTTATAGCTTTTAATGACTTTTGTTGGGTCATTTATATCGATAAATTCTAATTTCCAGTTTTCGATACCATCGGTAAGATTAAAAAGAGTTTTAATTTCTGCAACTTCAAGATAATCGTCATTATTTGGCGAAATAATATTTTGTTCGAGTGTCATAAAAATTTTGGTAGAACGAGTATCCATTTCGATTTTTGGAATAACGAATGAGCCTTTGTTCCCCGCGGCGTCTGTGGAAGAAATTTCGTATTTATAAGTGCCATCTGGCAAAAGATTACCATTTTCGTCTGTTCCAAACCAGTTAAAGTCTTCGACATTTCCAGACCATTGGAACTCACGAACATCGGTATTTTTATTATTGATGATATTGGCAACCCATCGTTCTTCGTTAGATGAGGTATGAGTAAAGGAAACTTTGTCTTTAAAGCCATCGTTATTTGGCGAGAAGATAGATTCGTCGATAGCAACTGAGACTTCGGGTGCTACGGTGTCTAGGTCGAAGGTTCTAGAAAATGATTCTTCGATATTGCCTTTGGTATAGGCAACATTGATTTTAGCCATATATTGGCCATCTATCGCCTTAGAGCCATCGTTTGTAAAACCGTCCCAGAAATATTGGTTTTGAAGAGGCAGTGTTCTAGTTAAATTGCGTACAAGCTCTCCTTCCGGCGTGATAATGTCTAAATTGAATTTTGAAATGCCTTGAGGATCAGAAATTTCGTGTGTAAATTTTATTTGATCTTTGACTTTATCGTTATTAGGTGAAAAGGCAACCTCTGTTGCAGTAATCTTAACGAATGTAGGTTTCGTATTGATAGAAAAATTAATTTTATCGGCGATAAAAGGGTTCCCTGCTAAGTCGGTTGCTTTAAGTTCATAATAGTAATCGCCATCTGGTACGAGTTGTCCGTCTTGTGCATAGCCATCCCATGCGAATTTCTCGGGTGGAAAGTTTAACCATTCGAAGGCTACAATTTCCTCGTTTTCTGCGTTTTTAATGGAGGATATCCATTTTGCCTCTTTGGAAGTATCATGACGGAAGACAATTTCGTCGATTAGTCCGTCTCCGTCCGGAGAGAAAATCTTTTGGTCAGAGGCAACATTTCCTTGTGGAGGGGTTAAGTCGACGGAGAATAAAGGCGAGACGGATTTGGGTTGGTTTCCGTTGTTGTAAAGGACGTTTAGCTGTGCTTTGTAATTTCCCTCTGGAATGGTTTGAGAAAACTGGATTTCTGTGGGGACGGAGGTAGTGCCCTCTTCCTTCCAGACCGACGTGTTTTCTTCGGTTAAAATTTGCATTTCCCAATTTAGGATTCCAGTAGTGACAGGAATGTCGGTCGTTAAAACAAGATAGTCATTTATGCCATCATTATTTGGAGAGAAAGAATTTTTATCGATAGAGATTCTAATTGGAGTTTGTTCCGTATTTAAGATAATATTTTTAATAGAATCGGAGGTGGTGTTACCCGCTAAGTCTGTTGCATTAATTTCATAGTGATAAACACCGTCGGGTGCTAAAAATCCCTGATTGGTGAGCCCATTCCATTCTATATTTTCTGGTTGTTGGTTTGAAAATTTATAATTTTTTATTACACCTAAGAAATCACTCGAAATAGTTGCATTCCATTCAAATTCAGAAGACCCACTTTGGTTAATTGGAAAAATATCTTTTTGTCTATCGTTGTTAGGAGAGAAAATTTGATCGATGTTAGACTTAGGTTTATTGAGGGTAATAGTCGGTGGTGTATTATCTAAGGAGACTGGAAGTATTCGTGATTTTGCTAAATTATTATTATCGTCCCATACTTCTAGTTGAATATAATATAATCCATCCGGCATTATTTGGCCGATATTGTTTGTTCCGTCCCAACTAATTTGATCTGGAATAGTGATTCCACTTTCTTTTCTAAAGAGTCGTTTAAAGAATCCCGGTTCTTCATTTTCCTTTCGCTCTTCTTTATTCGAAATAAGTTTAACACATTCTCCCTTATCATTGTAAACAACAAAATTAAAGCCCATGATATATCTTTTGTCTTTGACGCGAAAAGGCAAAGTGAAACTATCTTTGACCCCATCTAAATTGGGAGAAATATGATATTGAATATTAGTATCTTTTGGAATTTCATCTTCTTGTAAGCTAAATTCTGACAAGATATCTTCTGCTGCTAGTGGAGTCGCTTTCAAATCTGTGATTTGCAAGTAATCGATTTTATCTAAAAGAGTCTCTGCTGATGATAAAGGTTCCACAATTATGACATCTTCTTCAAATTCTGGAAAGAGCTCTATCTCAGGTGCATAAACATCGTATATTCCTAATGGAATAGTAAAACCTACGCCGGTTGCCCAAATAGTGTCGGTAATTGGGGTTGCTGATGAATGAATGTGCATTTCGTTAAATGAGATATCTGAATCGCTATTTGGTTGTTTTGCCTTTTTATCTTTGTATCGATAGGTAAATCCAATGGCCGGCAACAATGAACTAGTGGATGCTTTTTGATAAGGATAGGCGCCTGCTAGTTCTCGAGCATCGATAGTCGTAGAAATATTAAATTGAAGTTCGTCTTTAAAGTGAAATCCAAAACCAGTTTTTAGTCGCATATTGACTAGAGCAGGAAAAGCGATATCTGCATGATAGGATAATTTAAAATCGTCTTTTTCAACTGCAGTAAATGAAAAAGCTGCTTCTATTGTAAAAAGGGATTCAGCAACTCCCAAAGAATAAATAGAGGCATCGGGTAAAGTTCCAGTTTGAACGGCTAAAGGTAATGTACCCCACCCTAAATTTTGCAAAGTAACTCCCCAAACAAAATCGTTAATAGGTCCTACCGTTCCTGGCATATGGATAATTCCTAAATCTAAACCTGCCATCCATAAAGGGTTTTCTTCTGTCGCTAATGCTTCTCCTAAATGGACATTAACACCCAGTCCAAAATAAAGATCATCAAAAACATCACGAGAATAAGAGAGGTTGAATCCACCTTGATTACGAGCGGCAAATTCTAATGCAGAACCATTGGCATATTGACCAGAAACAGTAAATACCCCAACTTGTGTCGGTGCACTAAATCCTACCGAAAAGAGATGACCAAAAGCACCATTTTCTGCCACTCCAGTGGAGATATCGTGTCCCATTTGCCCAAAAAGCCCCGTATAACCAAACCCGACCGTCATTCTTTGTCTAAATGCAGATAAAGCGGGATTAATGGAGTCCATCACAGGCGATTCATTATAGAGAATAGTTGCACCAAAGGCACCTAAACCCGGAGTAATAAGATCGCGAACCCGATCGTTTCCTGAATACCAAACAGGGGTTTTGGTTTCTTGCGAAAAAAGAAAGATAGGCAGTGTTGCTACAAGTGCAATTAACAGTATCGTTTTGTTGATTTTAAGTTTATTCATTTGATAACTCCTTCATAATAGTGCTCATTTCAGTGAGTGAATGCGTTTTATATACAATATTTTCGGTTTGTTTTAACAAATCGAAAAGTTCATTATTTAAACCATTTTCATTTTTTTTTAAAAGACAGTAAAGAGGTAATACTTCTGAATCTTTAATTTCGATAGAGTTCATCTTCGTACCTTTTTATTTCGGATTCGATTGAATCTTTTGAATGCAATTTCCCCTTGTTAATACCAGGGCACTCTTTTTCGTAGCGATCCCACGACTCTTTGGAAGTAAAAATACTTGGCCAAAAAGGAAAAGTGCTACATTGAACAGGGCGAACAGGATAAATAGCACAACCTTTTAGCTCTAAATCCCAGAAAATGCAATCGTGATTTTTTTTCTCGTTTAAAGAAATTCGCATTTTCTCGTGAGCAAAAACCCGATGACAATATTGGCGGATAAAAAAGGCACGGTCCATTTTTAAGTAGTCTGAAATGGCATTAACTTCGCGATCGGAGATAAAGACATGCCCTGCATCGTAACGGCAACAAGCCGAACATTGATGACATTCAAAGTGTAAACCCTCTTCGTAAAAACAATTTTCTGCCAATTTACCCTCTCCTACTCAATTATAACGGATTTTAAACTAAAAATAAAGCTAATTAATAAAAAAAAGCGACCTCAGTAATGAAGTCGCTTTTTGGGGAGAGAAGGATTTGAACCTTCGAAGCTAACGCAACAGATTTACAGTCTGCCCCCTTTGACCACTCGGGAACCTCCCCAGGTTATAGCCTTCTGTCAGATTCGAACTGACGACCCCGAGATTACAAGTCACGTGCTCTGGCCAGCTGAGCTAAGAAGGCGAATATCAGTGACACGGTGTATCTCTGAAGTCTTATTTAATATATAAAATTACCTATTTTTAGTCAATCCTTTATCAAAAAATAATTTTTCTTTTTTTAAAAGATAAATAAAAAAGAAAATTAAAAAATTAATAGATAAAATTTTATCGATATCTTGACATTGATTTAAAAATAAGGTAATTTTGTTTTAACCTAAGTTATATCATAAAAACAATGGGGGTTACTATGAATATCACGATTTGTATAGGCAGTTCTTGTCATCTTAAAGGATCTCGAAATATTGTTGAGAAACTTCAAGAATTGATTAATCTGAACCAATTAACAGAAAAAGTCAATTTAAGTGGAACATTTTGCATGGGTGATTGTCAAAATGGAGTCTGTGTTAAGATTAATGAAGAGAAATTTTCTGTTTTACCAGAAAATCTGTTGAACTTCTTTGATACCGAAATAAAATTAAAGGTTATCTAAATTATGGTCAAATTTCTTGAACTACATAAAAACAACTGTAAAAATTGTTACAAATGCATAAGAAACTGCTCAGTTAAATCTATCAGTTTTAATAAAAATCATGTAAGTATAATACAAGATGAATGCATACTTTGTGGGCAGTGTTATGTAGTTTGTCCTCAGGGAGCAAAAGAAGTTTGGTCTAATGTAAATCAAATTAAAAGTTTAATTGCTTCAGGTCGTCAAGTTATAGCCTCCATCGCCCCTTCTTTTATTGCAGATTTTCCAACAAATTCAATAGAAGGAATGGAAATAGCATTAAAGAAAATAGGCTTTTCAAGTGCCTATCAAACTGCTGAAGGCGCTACACTTGTTAAAAATGAATATGAAAATTTAATGAAAAACAATAAACAAGAAGTCATTATCTCTTCTTGTTGTCCAAGTGTAAATTTTTTAATTCAAAAGTATTATCCCGATTGTCTAAAATATCTTGCTAATGTTTCGACACCAATGGTTGCCCATTGCCGTGGAATTAAAAAAGAATTTCCAGATGCTGCAACTGTTTTTATTGGTCCATGTATTGCAAAATTTGATGAAGCATCTAAAGAAGATTCTGTTGATGCTGTTTTATCTCTTGAGCAGTTAGCTTCGTGGTTCGAAGATGAAAATATCAAAGTAACATCACCTACAAATTTAAAAATTTCAGGTCGTTCTGCCTTTTTTCCAACGAATGGTGGCATCATAAAATCATTTGCAGAAAATCATCCTGAATATGATTATATTATAGTTGATGGTGTACAACGTTGTATTGAAACTCTTATAGATCTTAGTGAAGGCGTAATGAATAAATGCTTTATCGAAATGTCTTCGTGTGTTGGAAGCTGTGTCGGCGGTCCTCTAATGAATAAAGGGCGAAAAAAAGTTTTGCATAGTCATACAGCTGTTAAACGATATGCAGGCGAAGCTGAATTACCCTGTATTGGTGAACATGATAAAGCAATCGAAACGAGTTTTAATTATCTGCGAATAAAAGGAATGATGCGTCCTGGAGAAGATCAAATTTCTACAATTTTAAGAAGTATGGGAAAACAGAACCCTGCACTTCAGCTTAACTGTGGAAGTTGTGGATATGATACTTGTCGAGACAAAGCTATTGCCGTATACAATAACAAGGCGGAAATAAATATGTGTCTCCCCTACCTAATGGAAAAAGCAAAAAGTTTTTCCGACATTATCATCAATAATAGCCCAAATGGAATATTAGTTATTAATGAAGATTTAATTGTTCAACAAATAAATAAATCAGCACTTTCAATTTTAAACCTTGCAAGAGAAGAAGATGTTATAGGAGAAGCTGTTGTTAGAATTTTAGATCCTGTTGAATTTGTTATTGCATTAGAAAACAAAGAAAATTTACCCGAAAAACGAATGTATTTAGTCGAATACAAAAAATATATCGACTACTCTATCGTTTTTAACGAAAGCTATAACATCCTTATTCTTGTAATGAAAGATGTAACCCAGCAAGAATTAGCTAATGGGCATCGTGCGAATGTTCGCGAGAATGCAATTCAAACAACAAACAAAGTTATCGATAATCAAATGAAAATCGTACAAGAGATTGCATTTCTTTTAGGCGAGACAGCTGCAGAAACAAAGATTGCTTTAACAAAGCTTAAGGATTCACTCAATGATGAATGAACTATGCATCGATTCTGGTTGGAATAGTATCAATAAGTTTGGAGAGCAATTATGTGGAGATCACATCAATGTCTTACAACATGGTGAAAATCTTGTAATTGTTTTAGCAGACGGTCTGGGTAGTGGCGTTAAAGCAAGTATCTTATCAACTTTAACTTCTACCATTATATCGACTATGGTAAGCGCAGGCATGAAGCTCGATGAATGTGTAAGTACTGTAATGCAAACTCTACCCGTTTGTTCCGTTCGTGAAATTGCTTACTCGACCTTTACAGTTCTTCATATTCAAGATAATCAACGCTTAGATATTATTCAATACGATAATCCAAGTGTAATAATGTTTAGAAATGAAAAATATTACGATATTCCATTTCAAGATAAAACAATTGCTGGAAAAAAAATACAAACATCAACTGTTCGACTTCAAGAAGAAGATACTTTTATATTCTTTAGTGACGGTGCTGTTTATGCAGGGCTTGGAAGCAGTTTAAATTTTGGATGGACTAGAGATGACATTGTTAACTACATGGAACCCCTTTGTAGCAGTGGATTTACTGCCAAAACACTTACAAAAATTCTTTTAGATAAGTGCGATTCATTGTATGGAGGAAAAGCAGGCGATGATACAACCGTATGTACTGTAAGACTGCGACGTAGAAATCCAATGAATCTTGCTTTTGGCCCACCTGTAAATAAAGAAGATTGTAATAAAATGATGTCTCTTTTCTTTGCTAAAGAAGGAAAACATATTGTATCAGGTGGAACCACTTCAAATATTGCAGCGGAATTTTTAAAAAAACCGTTAGTTGTCGATCTATTTAGTGATGACTCGATGATTCCTCCAACGGCGACATTAGAAGGAACCGATTTAATAACCGAAGGTGTTATTACTATGAACAGAGTACTTGAATATGCAAGAGACTATGTTAAAAACAACGAGGATTATCAAGTGTGGGGTTATAAAAAAGATGGAGCATCACAGTTAGCTCGTCTCTTATTTGAAGAAGCTACCGATATAAATTTTTATGTTGGAAAAGCAATCAATCCAGCACATCAAAATCCAGATTTGCCCATAACATTTAGTATAAAAATGCAAATTGTTGAAGAATTAAGTCAACTATTACAAAAGATGGGCAAACGGATTAAAGTGAGTTATTTCTAAGAAAATTAGGTGGGGTTATATGAGAAAATTTGATACTCAAGTACAAGAATTGAAATATCGTGTATTAAAAGCAGTTGCTAAACGTGAATTTAACAAAGAATCACATGCTTCTTTCTTAGAAATACCTAACGAATTAATTCCAGGTCCAAAACCGACAATGCGATGTTGTATACATAAAGAGAGAGCGATACTAGCTGAAAGAGTTAAATTTGCTCTTGGACGTGTTGGTAAAAATAAAAACATAGTTGGAGTTATTGATATAGCTTGTGATGAATGTCCACTTGGTGGATATGAGGTTGGAAATGACTGTCGTGGTTGTATTGCACATAGATGTGAAGATGTTTGCCCTAAAAAAGCAATTTCTTTTGTGAATCAAAAAGCGATAATTAACAAAAGCCTCTGTGTTGAATGTGGACTATGTGCAAAAGTCTGTCCATATAATGCAATTATGAACAGAAAACGCCCTTGCGAGGCTGCATGTAAGCCAAAAGCGATTTCTCCAGCAGAAAACTTAGCAGTAAAGATTGATTACGATAAATGCATTGATTGTGGAGCATGTGTTTACCAGTGTCCTTTCGGAGCATTAGTCGATTATAGTTTTATTTCTGAGGCAATAAAATTATTACATTGGGGTCATGAATCGACAGAAAATCGAGTTTATGCTGTGGTGGCGCCTTCAATTTCGAGTCAATTTAGATATGCGACTCTTGGACAAGTCGTAACAGGATTTAAAGAATTAGGTTTTTATACGATTGTTGAAGCAGCATTAGGAGCAGATGTTGTTGCATTAAAAGAAAGTGCAGAATTAGAAGAAAAAGGTTTTTTAACAAGTTCATGTTGCCCTGCTTTTGTTAAATACATTAAAAATAATTTTCCACAATTAAAAGATAATATTTCACACAATTTATCACCTATGGCAGAAACGGCGCGAATCATCAAAGTTACAGACCCATCTAGCAAAGTCGTATTTATTGGTCCTTGTACTGCAAAGAAAGCAGAATTTCAAATAGATAAAATTTCACAGTTCGTTGATTGTGTCATTACATTTGAAGAACTACAAGCGTTATTTGATGGAAAAGGTATTGATATAACCACCTTAGAAGAAGGATTTCTAGACAATGCATCTTATTTTGGAAGAATTTTTGCTCGTAGTGGTGGTCTTTCTGATGCTGTTTCACAAGCAATGAAAGAACAAGGAATTGAGAGCCGTTTTGAACTTAAAGCTGAAATTTGTGATGGAATAGAAAGTTGTCGTGCTGCACTAATGAAGGCATCACGTAAAATTGGAGATATCAATTTTATTGAGGGGATGGCATGTGAACAAGGGTGTATTGGTGGCGCTGGTTGTCTTACTCATGGTCCAAAAGACAAAGGCGAAGTCGATAAATATGGAAAACTTGCAATGGAAAAAACAATTAGCGATGCTGTCTCTATTATAAAACAAATGTGTCCTACAGTACTAGAATAGCAAAACTATTTTCCTTTTAACTTTTTTTGGCAATAATATAAAAAGGATTGCAGTTTAGCCTCATCGCTTTGATCCCATGTGTAGTCAAGTCCAATAGGAAAAAAAGGCGCTTTGTACTGGGTTGGAAGTTTATCGTATTCAAGTATCACAGTTGTATTTTCGTACAGAGGGGCCATAGTAAAGAGAGCCATTGCTTTTTCGCTTATTTGAACCCCTTTTGCATAGCGATAGCGTCCATTAGCACCAGCAAAATCTAAA
>CAYJGX010000065.1:0-2359 GCA_964369795.1 uncultured Spirochaetaceae bacterium | reverse complement strand
CTAAAAGATATTTATCTGCAATTTGAAAAAGCTCGTCTCTATTGGTAGAAAAAGGACTTCTCTCTCCCATTTTAACCGCAAGTGAATCCATTTCGCTTTCCAGCGGCAATTTGCATATAGGGACAAGAATAATTATGTGCCGCATGGGCATGTGGATGGCGAATAGTATGGATGGCAGGAAGAAAAATGTAATCGACCTTTTGATCTGCTAGTTGCAGCATATGTCCATATATCAGTTTTACAGGATAGCAAGTTTCACCACTAGCAGATTGTTGTGACAAGGCGACTGTTTCTGCATTAGATTGTTTAGAAAGAATGACATTAAAACCCAAATTTTTAAAGAAAGCATCTACCATAGGAAAAAATTTAAACATGATGAGCGTACAAGGCACACCAATAGTCTTTTTCTTTGGGTCGATGGTGGGATTGTAATCGGCTAGTGCCAGCTCTCCAGCACGTTTGTAAAAAGCACGGTTTCGAGCAATCTCTTCATCGCTCACTTTTTTAGTCTCTAATGTTCGAGGAAAATCGAAACCTAAAAAGGAACTAGGCGATTGCCCCACTTCATCTTTTGCTAAAAGTGCCGCACCTACCGCTCCACTAATTGGGAAAACAGGATTTACATGAACCCGATTTCCATAAACCGATTGGAAGGCGGCAACAATGGCAGGATTATAGGCAACCCCACCTTGAAGAACAATTTTATTCCCAACCGCTTTATTGCCAACCACCTTGTGAAGATAGTTTCTTACAACCGCATGACAGATTCCCGCAGCTATATCCGAGTGGTTAGCTCCATTAGATAAAGCTTGAGCGATAGCAGATTCCATAAAGACAGTACACCGTTCACCAAAATTAAGAGGCCTATTTCCTTTAAGTGCCATTTTACCAAATTCATCTATTGGAATACCCATTCGCAGTGATTGTTCTTCCACAAAAGAACCAGTGCCCGCAGCACAAATTTTGTTCATTTGGAAGTCGACCACTTGTCCCTTTTCTAAGGCAATATACTTAGAATCTTGTCCACCAATTTCAAAAATAGTATCTGCATCTGTAATATAATTCGTTGTTCCTCTTGCTTGTGCCGTAATTTCATCACGGATAGCATCGGCGCCCATCAATTTTCCTAAACGAACACGCCCCGAACCCGTTACCCCAACACCCAAAATTGTTAAATTAGGAAAACGTTTTGCAAGAGAAGAAAAGCCCTCGCGCACGACCTCCTCTGGTTTCCCTTGTGTGCGAAGATATTGAAAATCGAGCAAAGTGCCCTCTGTACTGACTAAAACTAAATTCGTGCTTGTAGATCCGATATCGATCCCTAAATAGGCACCCACTTTGGGAACAATTTCTGTTGCAACTGGAGGCTGGCAATAATGACCAAGTACCAAAGGAGAAAGATTTTCGCCCTCTTGAAATGAGTCGTGATTTGCACTTAGGATTTCCATTAAATGATGATAAGTTATCTCTTCACTTGCCAAGATTGCAGCACCAATAGCACCAGCAAAAACGGCATTTGATGGAATAATAAGTTCATTCGATTTTAGTTCAAAAACAGAGCTAATCGCTTCTATGACCCCTTTATTAAGCGTCACTCCGCCACAAAAAACAACAGGTTTGCAAATGGGTGAGCGTTTAACAATAGTAGATTTAAGATTTCGTATCATGGCATAACACAAACCACGAAGAATATCCTCTTTTTTTGCCCCTTCTTGTTGAAGGTGAATAATATCAGTCTTTGCAAATACCGCACAGCGGCCAGATAAGGTAGGAATCGAACTAGCTTTCTCTACTAAAGGAGAAAAATCTTCGATTGACATCCCTAAACGTCTCATTTGGTCTTCAAAAAAGGAACCTGTTCCACCAGCACAATGTTCATTAGTAGAAAACTGAGGAATAGGCGCCTGTAAATCTTGGATAAAAAGAGCATTTTGGCTACCAATTTCAAAAAGAGTTCCCCCATCGGGCACCAAAAATCTTGAACCCTCAACAACTGCAGGCACTTTTTCTATAGGAAAAAGCTGTGGCAACGAAGAAAGTCCAGTTGTCGCAATTTTAAAAGAAGCAGGCAAACCTATCTCACTTAACCCCTTTTTAAGAAATTCAAGAGGTTGTCCACGATGAGGCGCAACATAAGTATGGGTCACAACATTTTGTTGCATAAAAACAATTTTTACGGTAGAACTACCGATATCGATTCCGAGATTCATTCGTTATAATATCATAATATACATATTATTTATAGCGGTTTATTGCAACTAATCCACGTCGTTCTAGAGCGAACACTTTGATCCCCATGCCAACTTCTAATTCCGCCATGGTCGGTAGAAATGAAAATAAGCCAATCCTCATTTTCGTA
>CAYJGX010000064.1:6965-13227 GCA_964369795.1 uncultured Spirochaetaceae bacterium | reverse complement strand
AATGAAAGGAATTATTCTTGCAGGTGGGAACGGAACCCGCCTTTGGCCCTCAACTAAGGTAATGAGCAAACAACTTTTACCTGTCTACGATAAACCCATGATCTATTATCCCTTGTCCACACTCATGCTTGCAGGACTTCGTGAAGTACTCATCATTTCTACCCCAGAAGATACGCCTAGAATTGCCGACTTATTAAAAGATGGTAGCCGTTTAGGAATGCGGATAGAATATGCCGTTCAGGAAGCCCCTAATGGACTTGCAGAGGCTTTTATTATTGGAAAAGATTTTATTGGAAACGATTCGGTCTGCCTTATTTTAGGAGACAACATCTTTTATGGCAGTGATTTTTCTAAAAAATTACAGTGGGTTAAACAAAAGAGAATGGGAGCCACCGTTTTTGGCTACTATGTCAATGATCCCGAACGTTTTGGAGTTATTCAGTTTGACAAGCTACAAAGAGTTTTATCTATAGAAGAAAAACCCAAAAAACCAAAATCAAATTGGGCTGTCGCAGGACTCTATTTTTATGATAACGACGTCGTTTCTATTTCAGAAAACATTAAACCCTCTGCGCGTGGAGAACTAGAGATTACCGCAGTTAACAACGAGTATCTACAACGAGGCACACTTGAGGTCGAACTCATGGGGCGTGGCTATGCTTGGTTAGACAGTGGGACACACGAATCATTAAACGAAGCCTCAAATTTTATTAAAATTATGGAAGACCGACAAGGCTTTAAAATCGCCTGCATAGAAGAAATTGCCTACAGGATGGGTTTTATTTCGTTAGATGAACTCTTTGCTATTGGCGAAGAACTTTCTAAATCTACCTACGGACAATATATTTTACGAATTGCTCGGGAGAATATAAATGCCTTTTAAGTTTACAAAAACAAAATTAGAGGGGGTTGTTATTATTGAACCCCAATATTTTGGTGACGAGCGCGGTTTTTTTGCCGAAACTTTTAAAAAATCCGACTTTGAAAAAGCAGGAATTGCAACCGAATTTGCTCAAGACAATCACAGTTGCTCTGCAAAAGGGGTTTTACGAGGCCTTCATTACCAAGTTGGCAGCAGTGCACAAGGAAAACTTGTACGCGTTATAAAAGGAAGAGTTTGGGATGTTGCAGTCGATATTCGAAAAAGCTCTCCAACTTTTGGAGAATGGGTTGGAATAGAGTTATCTGCGGAAAATAGAAAAATTTTCTTTGTTCCCGCGGGCTTTGCTCATGGATTCTTATGCCTAGAGGACGATACCCACTTTCTTTATAAATGCACAACCGAATACGATCCTGCCGCAGACCGCAGCATCCAATGGAACGACCCCCAAATAAATGTAAATTGGCCGCTTGGCGATATCATCCCCCAAATTTCTAACAAAGATACAGAGGCTAAACCCCTCTCCCAAAGCGAGGTTTACCCATGATTTTACTAACGGGAGCCAATGGGCAACTTGGACACGATTTTCAACGACTTTTTAACAATGATGGCATTTCATATATTGCTACCGATTTTAAAGAACTCGACATTACAAACATAGAAGCAGTTCGAAAATTTGTTCAAGAATTTACTAACGAGAAAACAATAACCCTGATCATCAATTGTGCTGCCTACAACAATGTCGATTTAGCCGAAAAAGAAGCCGATTTATGTTTTGCTCTAAATAGCGATGCACCAAGAGATCTTGCTATCGTTGCAAAAGAAATTGGAGCCGACTACGTTACCTATTCTACAGACTTTGTTTTTGATGGCAAAAAAGGAAGCCCATACACCGAAGAAGACGAAGCCTCTCCGCTTAGTGTTTATTCGCAGGCAAAACTTTCTGGAGAAAAAGCCGTTATGCAAGCCTACGACAAATCTTTTGTTATTCGCACTAGTTGGGTATTTGGAATTGCAAATAACAACTTTAATAAACAAGTCCTAAATTGGGCTAGCACAAAAGATTCTCTATCTATTGTCGATGACCAAACTTCTTCTCCTACCTATTCGGCAGATTTAGCCTTCTATTCATGGAAACTCATCCAAACTCGCCAATATGGACTCTATCACTTGTCTAATGCTGGAATCGCAAGCAAATACGATCAAGCTAAATACCTTCTGGAAAAAACAAACTGGAAGGGAAGCTTGCAAAGAGCCAAAAGCAGCGACTTTCCTTTACCCGCTGCCCGAGGCGAATTTACCAAACTAGATTCTAGCAAATTAGAAAAAACCATCGGTTGTGTCCTGCCTACCTGGCAATCTGGAATTGACCGTTTTTTACAGGAGCTATAAGATGAAAAATTACCTTATAACAGGTGCCGCTGGCTTTATTGGCGCTAACTTTGTTAAATACCTTTTAAAAACGAAAAATGACATCAATATTATTATTTTAGACTCGCTAACCTATGCTGGCAACCTAGCCACTTTATCCGACGAACTTAATCTACCAAACGTCACATTCGTTAAAGCAGATATTTGCGACCCCGTAGCGGTGTCGCAAATTTTCAATGACAATGAAATTAACTACCTTGTCCATTTTGCCGCAGAGTCCCACGTAGACCGCTCTATCGAAAACCCGCAGCTTTTTCTACAAACCAATATTCTTGGAACCCAAAATTTACTCGAATGTGCTAAAAAAGCATGGGCAACTGGCAAAGACGCTGCGGGCTACCCCACCTATAAACAGGGTTGCAAATTCCATCACGTTTCCACCGACGAGGTATACGGCTCGCTCGCAAAAGACTTCGGCGAGGGCAAACCCCTTATCTTAGACCCCGCAGTTGCCTCCATTGCTTCAAACCGAAGCAACCTCGTCACCTACGGGAGCCAAATGTTTACCGAAGAAACTCCCCTAGACCCTCGCTCCCCTTATTCCGCCTCTAAAACCTCAAGCGATCTTATCGTCGTCGCCTACGGCGAGACCTATCACTTTCCATTTAACATCACCCGATGCTCGAACAACTACGGTCCCTATCATTTCCCCGAAAAACTCATCCCCCTCATCATTAAAAATATCCTAGAAGGCAAAAAATTGCCCGTCTACGGAAAAGGGGACAACGTGCGAGACTGGCTCTACGTCGAGGATCACTGCAAAGGAATCTCGATGGTCATCGACAACGGCGCACTCGGCGAAACCTACAATATTGGTGGCTTTAACGAGGCAAAAAACATCGATATCGTCAAATTAACAATTGCCACCATTGCACGCCTCATGCAAGAAGAACCCAAATATCAACAAGTACTAAAAACCGATTTATCAAATATAAATGAAAATCTCATTAGCTATGTCAGAGACCGACTTGGCCACGACGCGCGCTACGCCATTGACCCAACAAAAATTGTCTCAGAGCTCGGTTGGTATCCCGAAACCCCTTTTACGCAAGGAATCGAAAAAACCATCCGCTGGAATTTAGAAAACCAATCATGGATTGACCAAGTCGTTTCTGGGGATTATCAAAAATATTACGAGGAAATATATGAAACACACTAAAATAATATTATTTATATTAATGCTAGTCTTATCAGTAGGGGTATATGCAGAAAATCTAGACGTAAATGCACTCCAGTCGAAGACACCCGAATTGTCTGAACCCACAGCAGAAGAAGGTCCTAAAATAAAAAATTCAATAGGCAACTCTTGGATGATTGCTATTGGCCCCTCCTACTCTTTTGACCGACGTCTCTTATCTGTTATTGGGGGTTCCCTCTCAATTGGATACAACATGGATATTATAAAACATAATATCGCATTTGGTGCCGTATTCGACTTTAGAACCACACTCGACGAAGTTCACGGCCTCATTTTTGACGCTGCTTCTTTTATTCAATATCTTTACGAAGTAGGAAACTCAGGATTGGCTCTTGGCATACGGCTGGAAGCTGGCGCATACACAGGATTTTCCACAGTCGTTGATAAAAATGAATTTTCGCCTGAAACTTTAGAAATCTATAGAGATCCATCCGCAACCCTATTCGATGGTAGTTCGACGCTTATTAATGGGTTTCTAACTATGCAATTTCATTTTCCTGCTGCCCGCTCTTTTATTTACGCTGATGCAGGAGTTAATTACGTACCAACTATACCAACCGGTCTCGGGGGAATTTTCCGAATGGGTTATGGATTAGCTTTATAAAACAATTAAAGCATAATTATGCGAAATCTAAATTTTCAACTTGAAAATATTCATTTTTTCTTCTATAATTATTAAGGATAGACAGAAGCATGAAAAAATATTTATTATTAACAATTTTCTTATTAACAACCTTCTCTTTCTTTGCCCAGCAAATCCAATTTGTCGGCAAAAACGGCAACAAACCTGTATTAACTATCTTTGAACTAAAATACAACGACCCAGCAGACAGGGGAATTGCCTTAACACTATCAAATTCTATCCAAAACCAAATTAGCATGACACAATCTTTCCGGATTGTAGAAAAAAGTCAAATTCAAAAAGTTTTAGAACAACAAGGTTTCGAACTCTCTGGACTAACCGATAGCACGAGCCAACAAATTGGGCAAATACTTGCTGCCGACTACATTGTCCTTGGAGAAGTTATCAGTATTGTAGAAGGAAACCAGCGTATCTACCAAGTTTTTGCTAAAATAATCCAAACTTCAACGGCAGAAGTCATTTCCTCGGGACAAATTACAGGTCTATCCTCTGGATCGGTTCTCATGCAAATTGGCGACCTTGTCTATCAGCTCACTCGTAGATCCGTTCAAACCGAAGCAACACAACCTATAGGAACACCAAAACAATTTGGAACGCTTTCTATTCAATCAAACTCCGTCCATCCCATCGAAATGGATCTTAAAATCATCAACACCAATGGTGCTGTGGCACATTCTGGCAAAATCCCCTTTTATAGCACGCAATTTCCTGCTGCCACCTATCAAATAGAACTCACTCACCCTTCTGGCCTTTACCTGCCGCTTTCACAAACAATAGAAGTTCGCGCAAATCGCCAAAATGCTTTCAAACTAAAGCTAGAATCCAATTTTTACGAACTAGAAATAGGCAATCCCATACTCCCTAACAATGAACGCTCCTCTAAACCCGCAATTGTTTATATCGATAACATCGAAGTTGGTGTCACACCTTACAAAGGACAACTAAATTTCGAAAAACATACAATCTATGTCGCTGTTCAAGAATATTTCTACAAGCCATGGGCCCATATCGAAGAAGCAAGAAGTAAATCGAATCGGAACAAACTTGTTCTCTCTCCTAAAGTAGAGTTCAAAACAAAGGTTGTTCATATCGTCCCCTCCCCACTTTACAACTGTACCTTAAGCTACAACAACCAAATCGTTGCAAATCTTCCAGGACCTGTCACCATGCCATACGGGGAACACTATTTCACAGCACTGGGTACAAACCCCAACGGTGAACCAATGGCATGGCAAGGCACTTTATTGATTAATGACAACACCTCCGAAGAAATCACCATCAATCTAACAAAAATAGATGAAATGACTTCTCAAGAACTATCAAATTATACTCAACAAGTCGAAAACCCACCTCCTCCTCTTTCCTCTCTTCTAACCTCTTTTTATTTTGGAGCTGGACTTAACTTCTCTTTCGATAGCAATAATACAAACATGCTTGGAGGATTCCTAACCTTAGCCGCTAATCTCGATTATGGAAAGAACGACATCGCCTTTGGTATAAACACAGACGTGCGTAGCTCCCTCGATGAATACGGGATTCTCACCGTAAACATAGGGGCATTCTTACAATACACCTACGAGCTCAATACATCTGGCTTTATGTTTGGTCCTAAACTCGAACTCGGTGCTAGCTATGGAACGCTACTAAATGCTGATAACGATGATTCTGACGACTCCGATTCGGACAGTGATTCTCTCTTCTCTGACACAAACTTTCACCTCAACACATTATTGACCCTGCAATATGTATTTCCACAGAGAACGACTGCACTCTTCGTTGACATGGGAGCACACTTTACCCCATTTTCACAAAACTCTACTAGTGGGCTCTTTCGCATCGGGCTAAATTTTTTCTTAAATAGCGATAATATCAACTAAATCTATGAAAAAAATGCACGATAAATGAGCAATTTAGAAATAGCTAGTTTGAGTTTAAATTGATTGTCTTGATTCCTTCGAGAGTAAGACCTGTTCCTATGGACACTTGCTCAAGAGTCAATCCTAGTTCTAAGAATCTTTTCGCCACTTCAAATGCTTTTTCTTTAGCAGTGCAGCAAAGGGATTGTAATTATCATCTTCTTCTTGCTCTTTTTGGCGACTTTGCTCCGCGA
>CAYJGX010000064.1:0-6865 GCA_964369795.1 uncultured Spirochaetaceae bacterium | reverse complement strand
TGAAAGTGTCTTCGGGCTTTTATTACGATTGATGTAGCACTTTATTAAAATGCTTTTTCTTTAGCAGTGCAGCAAGGGATTGTAATTATCATCTTCTTCTTGCTCTTTTTGGCGACTTTGCTCCGCGAAGAAGCCAAAAAGTTCCTTTCCTAGACAGCTACCTCAAGACACAGGATCACCCCATTTTAATTTCATTTGCAGCACTGCAAAACCATCGCTTTAAAAAAAGCTATAGACGGAATAAAAGCCCGAAGGGACTTATCATAACAAAGTTATGTGAAAGTGTCTTCGGGCTTTTATTACGATTGATGTAGCACTTTATTAAAATGCTTATTTCTTTAGCAGTGCAGCAAAGGGGTTATAAGAATCGCTATCATCCTGTGTCTTAGCACCATACACTAAAACCCCTTTTTGGCGACTTTGCTCCGCGAAGAAGCCAAAAAGTTCCTTTCCTAGACAGCTACCTCAAGACACAGGATCACCCCATTTTAATTTCATTTGCAGCACTGCAAAACCATCGCTTTAAAAAAAGCTAAAGCCGAAAAAAAACGCCGAGAAGGCTTATCATAACGCAGTTATGTCAAAGACTCTCTCGGCGATTTTTTTCGGTTGTTAGAGTTATTTATTCAAGTACTATTTTTTAAGCAGTGCAGCAAATGGGTTATAAGAATCGCTATCATCCTGTGTCTTGAGGTAGCTTATCGCATGCAACTCCCCTTCATCGATATTTTCAATCGAGAGAGCAATTTTTCGTTCACTTGCATTAACACTCTTAACGACCACTTCGACTTCACCGCCGACAGGGAATTTCTTCGTAAAATTTTCATTTCGATTTTCAAGTCCCATTTCGCTAGCATGCAGCAAGCCTTCAATTCCCTTGTCGAGTGCAACGAAAACACCAAAATTCATGCTTCGAACGATTTTCCCGGTAAGTTTAGTCCCCACAGGAAATTGCTCCGCAACACCAGCCCATGGGTCGGCTTCTAAAGTTTTCATACTAACAGAAAATCGGTTTGTCTTCCAGTCCAAGTTTAAAAGCGTACAAGCAATCGTTTGCCCCACTTTTAAAACCGCCTCCACATCCGAAACACGCTCCCGAGAAATTTCAGAGATAGGCAACAACATCTGCAACCCTTTCACCTCAACAAAAGCACCAAACTTTTGAATAGAAAGCACTTTTCCGCTAACCTTATCGCCAACACTAAGCTCGTTAGCCAAAGTTGCAAATCCCTCAGCCTCCGCCTCTTCTAGCAATACCCGATTAGAGACCAAAATATTTCGCCCTTCTTCGCTAAACTTAGTTATTCGAAAGGATAAATGCTTGCCTATCCAATAGCTCGCCTCTTCCCTTTGCTTGTAACCCATTTGAGAAAAAGGGCAAAAAGCACGCCCTCCGCCAATTTTGACAGAAAAGCCACCCTTAATTTCTTTTTCGACCGTTCCCTCGACCGGAATTCCTTGTTTGTAGGCATTTTCAAGCATAGTCAGGTCGGTTTTCCCTCCCTTTAGCCGAGTGGTAAACAGCATTTCGCCATTTTCCGCCCCCAAAAAGAAGGCTTGCACGCTGTCGCCCGCTTTAACACTCACCTCGCCTTCGTCATTGGTAAACTCTTTAACGTCGATAATCCCTTCCGACTTCGCATTCAAGTTTAAAAAAATATAGTTCTTTGTGACGGCAACAATTTCGGCATTGACCTTGTCCCCTGCTTCATAAAAATTCATAGGTACTCCTTTTTTTAAATAATAGCACATTTAAAGCCTTTTGGGGAGGTCTATCGATTTTTTTTGGGCGCCTACCCTTCGGGCACCGGGCTATGCGCCGCTAGGTCCTCCTTCCAGTCGGACTGGCTTGTGCATGGATGCACTGATGCAGAGCCAACGCCAAGGAGGGCGTATTTAGGCTCTGCCTCCTATCCCTGGCGCAATATAAAAGATTACTCCACAATATTCCCATGAAACAAACTTTCCCCTGGTCCGCCTAAACTATAAGTTGTTTTTTCTCCAAGGGTTAACCTCGCATTTCCTTCTACTAAATAAACATGTTTACCCTTTCCATCTAAATCACTTTCGTTATCACTAAAATCCAAATTATAATCATCACCTAAATAATACCACTTATTAACATTCCCCACCCAAAAAATAGCCCCACCATGGTAAGATTCATTACGCTCAAAAAGCAGTGGTCCTGTTTGGTTAATATCTGTATGTTTACCAAGATAGATTGCACCCCCCCGAGCTTTAATCGCGGTGTTGGTGTAATTCTCCTTGAAAATTGCATTTAGATTCATCGTAAAGTCTGCATTGCTTGAATCAATGCCACCCTCAAAATATATAGCTCCACCCTGCTGCACATTACTTTCATCAGAATTATATGGAAAAGAATCTTTGATATTATTCCCCTCAAAAGTTGTTCTTGCAATACTCAACCTAGTATCTTCCCCAGCATAAATTGCCCCGCCATAACCAGAAGAACCCTCCGTCGAATAAATTATCACTTCATTATCCTTCATAATTATCCTATCAGCGGCATAGGTAGATCTCGTACTAATATTAAGTTCTGGATACCGATCGATCGTAGTTTTAAAAGAATCAGAAACCTTAGTTGTCCTCATCGCTATGGCTCCACCTCCATATTTATTCCCATCTCTAATTCTTACGGTATGATTAGAAATATTTATACTTTTTGAATAATTTCCTTGGATTACAACGGAAGCATTAATAGCATAAATTGCTGCACCATATCCATTATCAACAAAGCCATATTGCAAATTTGTCGTTCCAGTGAACGTTACCTTCAAGCGCCCCTTAAGATTTATGGTACTCGGTCCTACAAAATAAAATAGACGCCCCCCACCGTATCCAGTAGAATTCTGTCTTCTCCCATATACCTGTGCGTTTTCAATTTCGATATTTAAAGAATTCGTCGAATTAGAAAATTCACTTATTCCTCTAAAATCTAAGATAGCAAAAGCATTTTTTGCGCCTGCGATCCCAGTTGAATGATATTTAATTTTATTAGGCTCACAATAAATCTTCCAATTTATTAAATCATCGAGCCCAAATTTTTTTATACTATCTACAATCGCTGTCGTTGCTAAACCAATATCATTAAATGCATTCGCGCTACTAAGTCCATCAGTATTATTCGAATGGTCAGGATCCACATAGTAAGTAGTAGGAATTTTTATAGTATAGTTAGCGGTAAAAGGGTTATATCCCTCGGCAGTAAACGATACATTAATAGATGAGCTACGAGCCATTGTTTTGTGAGTAATACTATCCCCTAGAGAGCCACGACCCACTAATTCCTCTAGCGAAATTTCTTCACCAACTGTGATATCTTCTACGGGAACTAAACTACTAGAAGTTCTTGATGCATCAATTAAAATACTCGGAGTTGCCCATGCAAGAGGGATGCCATCATAAGTTGCCATAGTTGGAATATCATAATAAACATGACGATTTTGCGTGCTTGGAATGGCAACATCAAAAGTTCGCTTTGTAAAGGTATGGGTTACCTCTGCAGAATTTTTATAGCCACTCTTTTTCTGATAGGCAGTAAACTCTGGAGTCCTGCCAGATGCATAGCTAATCATCTTACTCGAATCACTTGCATCAGCAAAAGGCAGATACTCTTCATTTAAATCACTTTTAAAATAGAGACTATCTATATAATCATGAGAAATTTGAACTATGCGGTCTCCTTCATATTGCCCCTCGTCATTAAAAAGATTGTCCCGATTTATTTGAAAAATAGGAGCAGCAAGGCTTCTTTGTGGGAATGTCGTTTCATCGTCTGGACTGCTCACATAACCTGTTTTTCTAGCTTGGGCATAAAATGTAAGATCTCCAGATACCATTGAATGCGAAATAGCATTATCAGAATAAGCGAGGTAATCATCTTCTTCATTTAGTTTGTAATAAATATCTGCTCCGTACTCTGCTCCAATCATAATTGGAGTTAAACCGCTTTTTACATCCCCACTTTCCTCTTCGTAAAAATCGTCTTGCGATGTTAAAACAATTGGAGGATTAAGTTTTCTTTGAGTAAAGGTGACTGTCGTCGTTGAATCGTCACTCCCACTTTTGCGTGCAATGGCAGTGACCTTTATACTACTCGTGTCTGCCAAACTCATTGTTACTTGCCCTGGACTATAAAGGGTTTCTGCACCACTATCTATTTTATAGTAGAGTTCAACATCCCTCGCATTATTAGAGTTCATATTCAAAACAACATTTTCTTTTACATCACCTGTGTGGGGATCATAAAAACTGTCATTCGTAGTTAAAATGATCGGTTTTTTAAGAGTGCCTGTTTTAATTAGACTTATACTACGAAGATAGGAAGTTTGCCCATTTTTAATAGCAATGGCGCGAATATCGTGTCCCTCGCTAGAAGCAGTAAGGGTAAAGGAACCTTCATAAGGCGTACTACTAGAGTTAGGCGTCGTTCCATCTTTAGTATAATAAATTGTAGCACCTTCCGTTTCAGATTCGATGGAAACAACCATACTCCCAGTATATTCCCCTGTAGGGTTTACAGGGTTAGAATTTACAAGAAAGGTAGGAGGCGAAATTGAAGGGGAATAGATCGTCTCGTTGGCATTTCCACCAATTGCAGGATTTTCGCCTACCTCGCGTAACGTCACGCTAACGATTTCGGAGGAAGTAAAGCCAGGAAGGATTGCAATTGCTTTTATTGTAGTAGGCTTTCCCCTAAGAACCACTGCATTAATAGGACTAGAATATCGGATACTTTTTGCTGTAGGCTCAGAACCATCTAGCGTATAATAAATTGTCGCATCTTCCGAACCAAGAAACGAGTCAATTCGAACTTCATGCACCCCCATTGGATAATAACCAGAGGCAAGCGATAGGACGGGGCTTTTGAGTTGTTCAAGAGTCTCGGTACCATCGTTTATCTCTGGTTCAGGACAACCTATCAACAAGAATATCATCAACAAGAAAAGAGAAAATCTCTTCATACGAAACCTCCCGTTAACGAATATTTTGAATAACAACTTCAAAAGACTGAGTTTTTAGGTGACTTGGAATAGTCCATTGTGTGAAAGTACCAAAGGTGTTCGTATTTCCTGTAACCGATTCAAATCCTGGAGTAAGAGTCATTGTATAAGTAATAGAATGGCTTTCCCCACTGTCAATTCTAGAAGATGCACCATCGGGTGGAATATTGACTAAATCCATATTATCATAGGCCACTGCAATCGTGAGGTCACTATAGCTTGCATCCGTGATTGCTTCTTCAATTTGCGATTTCACTAACTCTACAATTTGAAAATAGGTATATCCATCTGTCGTTGAATGACTCCCATTTTCGCTAACTGTCCCCTTATCGACTTCTACAACAAGATTAGAACTAACCACTGCATCTGTAAGGGCAATAGCCCCAGTTGTTTGGGAGGCAACAATCCCACTACCCGCTGGTTTATGAGTTAAATCATAAGAGGTTAAAGGCAACGCCTTTTCGGTACTTCTAGGGGCAATATTAATGACTAAGGTATCAATGGCATTTGCCACAACCGCACCTATTTCACTTCTACTCTCTATTCCTTCAATGGTAATAGTAATAGGAACCTTAGCATATTCTCCATTTCTTGAAAATGGAGAGGTTAGCGTTGTTTTAGCAGTTACATATTGAGTAAGCAAGGACTGAACTTGGCTATCATTTAGGTATTTTGTAGCATTAAAATAAGGGTCTGGCCTAAAAATATCAAGCCCACTTACTCCATCAATAAAGTCGTCATCGTCTGAATTTTCGGAATCTGGGAAATAAAATTGATACATTTTACTAAGAAAATCATTAAACTCCTTTTTTAAAGTAGAAAGATTGGATTCTACTCCAAGAGGATAAAAAGAAGGGGAATAAAGAAAGACAATTTGATCAAAAGTTTCGGTCTCCCGTGGGGTAATATAAATATCGATTCTTTTTCCACCGTCGACCCCAGCATCATCGGTATGCCCATTGCCTGAATCTTCTCCAGCTCCTAAGTCGGGCCCCGCTTCCATATCGGTTAAATAGACATTGAGTTTCATCTTCCAAATAAAGGCATTTGGATTATCTTTGTCTAGGTTGATGTCGATAGGCGTTCCATTATAAGCGAGCACGCTATTGATTTTATCGGTAGCGACAAAAAGATTTCGTTTTTCTTCTGCCGAAGTTCCACTCCACCCAGTAAAAATATTTTGCAAAGATGCTTTTAGTCCTTCGATGGCTAGAATATCGGCTAGCATGTCTGCATCGGAGACCAATCCCATATCGCTTCCATCTTTGAGTCCAGTTGCATTGTAAGTAATCTTAAAACCTGTCACCTCTTCGGTCGTATTAAGAATGATAGTATTACCATTTCCTGTGTTTGACCCATTTGAGTTTTCTTGTTCCTCGGCTAGCAGTTCTTTAATCTCATTAAACATAGTTGTATAGTCAATACAACCCGTAGCCAAAAGTGTCACACTAAATAATAGTAAAAAAGAAAGATATTTTTTCATCTTACGCCTCCAATTATAATTTTACGTTATTTTTATTCAAAAAACAAGCGACATTTTATAGTAAAGAATAAATTTTATTATATAATTCGCACTGTTTTTGTTCCTACACGTAGTGTGCCGTACGCAACAAAATCTAATCCCTGTTTTTTAAAGAGATCAATTGAGGAGGAAAGGAATCTTTGAATATCAAAAGCTATGAAATCAATGTAGCAAAACTCTGTGCCTACTGCTCCCCCTGTAATTTTTCCTATACCATTTGAACTCTCAAATATTTCATCTTCTAAAGAATAGCGAAAATCAAGTAGCTTTTCGCATTTTCCTTCGTGAGCATTATTTTTATACATAAAATAGCCTGCAA
>CAYJGX010000063.1:7698-13243 GCA_964369795.1 uncultured Spirochaetaceae bacterium | reverse complement strand
CCCTTTCTCATTTACATAATCTACAATTGTGGATAATTTAGAAAATGAAAGATAATAGAAAAAAGATTCATTTGGAATAGAAAGACCTTGATCTAAATGCGGGACAATTTTAAAGCGGTCATTGGCTAAGACAGGTCGAGAGTCTAAATACTTTCCTAATCCAGATAATCTCTCATCATCCCAAATAGCAAGCTTTGCAGGATAAATTGTCACCTCTTGCAATTCTTCTTGTGAAACATAAGATACGGCATCAAAATATTTAATCGTTTCAATTGTTTCCCACTCATACATAATTCGAATTGGAGAATGGTCTCCTGGCATAAATATGTCAAGCACTTCTCCTTTTAAAGAAAATTCTCCTTCTAGTGTCACTTTTGGGACGCGCATATAACCCATTTTAGATAATTGTTGTTCAATAGAAAAAGGCTCTAAATTCATTCCAATTTTAAAAGTGAGTAAATGCTTTAAAAGAGTCTCTTTTGCAACAACAGGTTGATGTAGATTACCAATAGTGGTGATGATGATAGAATTATTATCGAGGGCTAATGAGGTTAAGGCCGCGATACGATTTCCTTGAATTTTGATAGAAGGTTCGCGTCCTGAATAGACATTTCGTTCTCGTTCTGGTAAAAGATAGGCTTTTTTACCAAATAATTTAAGATCTTCTAATAGGTCTTCTGCTTCTTTAACAGTAGGGACAACGATAAGTATAGATTGTGAATTGAGCTCGCTGAGTCTAGAAAATACTAAGGAAGCGAAACCTCCTTTAAGACCATCGATTGAAATTGGAAAACGGTCAAAAGCCAAAAAATCGGTAAGTTGAGAATAGGCCTCTGTGCTCGTCATTTTTTTGTTGATTTTTTTTAGAAAAAGGTTTATCATAAGTTAAATATATTTTTAAAAGGTGTTTCAATGAGAAAATTCATTTTTTGTATTATTACTTTGCTTTTCGCCATTCCTTTTTTCTCCTTTGCAGATTCAGAACTCAATGTAACTATTAGCTATTTCAATCAAAAGGGCTATACCATCTATTCTGACATAGATATACAAGTTCGAATCAGAAATTCCCAAATCACTCCAGTCTCTTTCAAACTAGCTAATAGTCGTGTTCATAATATAGAGTTAGATGTTCGCAATATGGCAAACGATAAACTCTTAGAACAAGATAATAGTATCAAAGAATTCATTTCATCTCAACCCATTTATTACTCAGATATCAATTTAAAACCCAATGAGGAGTTCAGTTTTGTAATAAAAATCAACGACTTTATTTATATCGATAAAGCAGGAGACTATAAAACTCAACTTTATTTTTATACGAATTTAAGAGAAGATGAACTTACCTATATTAAATCCAATGTATTGCCATTGCAAATTACATCTCTCAATCCTACTGAAAAACCCAATATTTTAGAGAAAATTGTGGCTAAAACGATCCCTACTTTTCAATATCCAAATGAAGTGGTAGAATATATCATCAATGCCCGCATTCATAACAATTGGGATGGCTTTTTCCATTACCTAAATCTCGAAAAACTTTATCTCAATTCAGGCGATAACAATACTCAATTTAGATTACTATCAGAAAACGAGAGAGCTCTTAAAATTAACGAATATCAAAATTGGCTACGAAATGGCGAAAAAGACAAAGATCTCTTACTCATCCCTAAAAATTTTACCATTATCAACACAACTTATACTCCATACGAAGCAAAAGTCACTGTTTTAAAAGATTTCCAAGATCGAGCATACGAAGATCAAAAGCAATATGTATATTATCTTGAAAAAGAAAATCAAACTTGGAAAATTTACGACTACGAAATTACAAATATATTACAGGTTAACCAATGAAAGTGATGACAATTAGCGTCGACAACGAAATTATCGAACGCTTAAAACTAATTTTTTCAAAAGAACGATACGACTATATTCATTACAGTGACCCAAATAAAGCTTTAAATAATGTCATAGAAGTCGATCCAGATATCTTAATTTTTAACGAAGACACTTTTGAAAATGACATAGTAGAAATTACGAAAACAAAAATAGAAGATACCAATCTAGTTGCTAATATGTCGGTTATCTATTTTTCAAAAGACTATGCTTTATCATTAGAAAATTCAATTCATAAAGTCAACATCAATCTTAATGACAGCGAATCCATTAATTACTTAAATAAAATATTTCACAAGAATAAAATACAAGAATTTCTTGCAGAACTAGTCTTTACTCATCCCGTTAGTAATAATTTTATTCTAGCCCAAATTACTAAAATCAAAGACGGAATTTTAGAAGCCATTCCAACTTTTCAAGAATCAGCCTCCACTATCCCCTCAAATACTCCTATTTCATCGTGTACATTAAAAAATAAAGATAAAATTGTCTCCTTTTCGGCTAAACTTATCACCAATGAACTTACCATGAAGTTTCAGGTCGACAAAAAAATTCTTAAAAAATTAGACCTTTTAAATTCCGAGGTGCTTTGTGCTAACTAAACAAAATAAATTTATTTTAACCCTAATTACTTTTTCAGCTATCATCGTGACACTCATATTACTCTTCTTTTTTTACAGAAGTGGGTTTATCTTTGCCTTACTTTCTTTTTTACCTATATCCGAATTGCGTGGCTCTATACCAGTTGCCGTTTTTTCTTCAGGGTGGCCCATTTTAGTCGCCTATTTACTAGCTATTCTTCTTAATTGGTTAGTTTCCCCTCTTGTTTTTCTTTTTTTAGATTATTTACACCCATTATTTTATAAATGGAATTTTTATAAAATGATTTTTGACCGTTTTATCGCAGGTGCGCGTAGAAAGATGGCTGCAAAAGTGGATAAATATGGCATGTTAGGAATTATGATATTTATAGGCATACCCTTCCCAATCACAGGCGCCTATACAGGGACGGCAGGAGCCTGGATATTAGGGCTTAACAGAAAGAAAACAATGCTTGCGGCCTTAGGCGGAGTCATCATTTCTGGCTTCATTGTTAGCACCATCTGTTATTTAATCCAACAAGGCCTTATAGAAGATTCTTTTCTCATCAAAAAACCCGAAACAACCCATTAACCGACGGCTATAAGGAAAATAAAATGGTTATCAACCTTAAAAATGAACTCAATGATAAGCAATATGAAGCCGCAAGCAGTTATTTAGGCCCTGTACTAATTATAGCAGGAGCTGGAAGTGGGAAAACACGAATGATTACCTTTCGGATTGCTGCAATGATTGCAAACGAAGGGATTTCTCCCGAAAATATACTCGCACTCACCTTTACTAATAAGGCAGCCCAAGAAATGGCCGAACGAATCATCTCTTTATCTGGAGAAGTGGCTAAAAAATTACAAGTTTCTACCTTTCACGCCTTTGGAAATCAAGTCTTACAGCGGCATATTACAAAGTTAGGGTACCAACCAAAGTTTACTATTTACGATACAGCCGATCAAGCTAGTGCCATAAAAGAGGCTGCCCGTGAGATAGGTGTTGCACTAGAAGCCTTTAATGTCAATGATATAGTCGCTCTTTTTTCGGCAATAAAGACCGAACAAAAAAGTTGGCAGCCTGACACAGCAATATTTAAACCGCTATACAATACCTATTTAGAATTACTAAAAGCCTATAACGCCGTCGATTTTGATGACCTTATCACCATGCCAATACGCCTTTTTGAAGAATTTCCTCAGTTACTTGCTAAATATCAAAACAAATACCGTTTTATCATGGTGGACGAATTTCAAGATACCTCTCTCATTCAATACAAGATGATCTCATTGTTAGGTGCAAAATATCGAAATGTTTGCGTCGTTGGGGATGATGATCAATCTATCTATTCATGGAGAGGGGCAAATTTTCAGAATATTGTTCTTTTTGAGCAAGATTTTCCAGAACGAAAGGAAATTATGTTAGAGCAAAATTATCGCTCAACAGGAAATATTCTATCTGCAGCTAACAGCGTTATCGCCAATAATACAAGCAGAAAGGAAAAAAAGACTATGGACTCCCTCTGGAGAAGGCACTGCCTTAGAGACAATCTATCCACGGGACGAAATCATAGAAGCAAAAAATATTTGTGAACTCATTGGGACCATCAAACTACAAGATAAATTAAAATTTAAAGATTTTGGAATTTTAGTGCGAACAAATAGCTTATCCGATGTTATCGAAGAGACACTATTAGATTTTAATATGCCCTATCATATTTCAGGCGGATCTAGCTTTTTTCAAAGGAAGGAAATTAAAGATCTCATTGCCTACCTAAAATTGATAGTCAATCGTGAAGATGAAATTAGTTTATTAAGAGTTATCAATATGCCACGACGCGGAATTGGGATAAAAAGCATTGAACACATTCGCGCTTTGTCAAAACAATTGCGTTGTACTTTTTATAATGCGATGCGTGTCATTGCAACCTCCGATAACCCTCCTGGTAACTGGACAGACAGAATAAAAAGATCTTGCCTCGAATTCACCGATTTAATCGACACTTTCACTCAAAAATTCGAGGAAAAAAAAGGTATTGCAAGTATCACATTAGACCTTGTCACCGATATCAATTACTGGGGCTATTTACAATCAGAACATTCAGATAATGAAAATATTGCCAAATTTAAGTACGGCAATATTACTCGGTTCATGGACATGATGGATCGCTGGGAAAAAAATCCAGAAAACAAGGATCCCGATATAGCTAGATATCTAACGCGAATCACTCTTATAACCTCCGATGACGATAAAAATGACGATAACCCTCAAGGAAAAATCAACTTAATGACCATCCATGCATCTAAAGGTCTCGAGTTTGATACCGTTTTTATCGCAGGTGTAGAAGACCACATCATTCCACATGAACGCAGTATCGAAGAAGATATCAAAAACCTAGAAGAAGAACGAAGATTATTTTATGTTGCCATCACTCGAGCACGCCGAAAACTCTATATTTCAAGCTGTCAAACGCGCCGTCGAAATCAAAGCACCCAAATTTCTATTCCTAGCCGCTTTTTAGATGAAATTCCCCAGGAACTTTTAGTCGAACTCTCAGAGACAAAAAAAGAAGTCTCCGATCAAGATGCTAACGATTTTTTTAATAACATGGCTGCCCTTTTTGGCCAAAAATAAAAAAAGCCCTTGACTTTTATCTGCATAAATTATATAAATATTTTATAAGCTCAAGTGGTGGAATAGGTAGACACAAGGGACTTAAAATCCCTCGGATGAATAATCCGTACCAGTTCGATTCTGGTCTTGAGCAATCCGACAAGCGCGAGCTTGTCGGTTTTTTTTATTAATCACAGGCTACAACCCAAGCTTCTATTGGTTTAACTCCTACATCTTCAATGTTTTGAAGTTGTTCCATAATTGCCTCTAAAGTTGCTCCTGTTGTCATAACATCATCGATCATGACAATTTTATTGATATTAGCTAAGCATCCACTTTTAAGTAAATTAGAGAGTTCCTTTTTATCGACACAAAAGCGAGTTAAACTTGCTGAGATACGATCCACTTTATTGAGTTTTTTTTGTTGCTTCGTATGGCGCCAATTAAATCGGCG
>CAYJGX010000063.1:0-7688 GCA_964369795.1 uncultured Spirochaetaceae bacterium | reverse complement strand
TGGTGTTTTTTTTACATTGTAATGATTTGCTAGTTCATTTGCAACTAAAGTTACAGGGTCCCAGCCTCTCATTAATTTGGATTTGCGACTGCAAGGAGCTGGTATTAATAAGATATTATCGAGATCGCTTTTATTTTGCATTGCAAATTCATGTGCAACGAGTTTATAAAACAAGTAGCTTGCTGCAACCGAATTTTTAAATTTTGTCCAATAAAAAAGTTCTTTAATAAGTCCAATATATTCAGATAGAGCAAAAAGTGTCAGTTTTTCAGTTTTAAATCGCAAATAAAAGAATTCTTTTTTAATTTCCCGATAACAACAATAACATACGGGTGCTTTTGAGAATGCTTTTATCTCTTTGTTACAAAAAATACATTTAGATCCGACTATCCATTCAAAAAACGAGGCAATTTGAAAACGGTTTATCATTTTTAATTTCATAACTATTTATCGCTTAAAAATGCAATAATGGCTATTTTTTTTTATAATTTTTTTATCTCTTCTTGCCATGCTGAAAGGTCTTGCATCACTTCGATAGGAGTTTTTTGATACAGCTGATAAGAGGCGATACGCTCTAAGAGCATCTCTTGAGGTGAAAAAAGTTGAGTCTGGATATTTTGAGCTTTTGGGAGATGCGTCATTTCAAGTTGAGTCTGCGATTCAAGATGTGACATCACCTCTTTTGCGCGATTGATAATAGAACTTGGGATTCCTGCTAATTTAGCAACATAAATTCCGTAAGAACTACCAGCGGGGCCATCTATTAGCTCTTTCATAAAAATGATTTGATCCCTTTCTTGCATTACTTTCATTGATTTATTTGACAATGCAGGGTTCTCAAGCAAAGTTAATTCATGATAATGTGTGGCAAAAAGAGTCCGTGCCCCAAGTTTAAGAAGAGCCTCCGATACAGCCCATGCAATACTTAGACCGTCATTTGTACTCGTTCCACGTCCTACCTCATCCATAATAACTAGACTCTTTTTCGTTGCATTTCGAAGGATATTTGCAGTCTCATTCATTTCGACTAAAAAAGTCGATTCACCCCGTGCTAAATTGTCACTAGCACCCACACGACAAAAGATTTTGTCAACTATCCCCATTTCTGCACTTTGAGCCGGAACAAATGATCCCACTTGCGTCATGAGTACAATTAAAGCTACTTGTCGAAGCAAGGTCGATTTTCCTGCCATGTTAGGACCTGTAATCATTATAAAACTATTATTTGAACCGTCTATACTAAGTGAATTAGGCACAAATAAATCATCTTTTAAACTGCGTTCTACCACAGGGTGTCGTCCAAAAATAATATGGCTCTTATTCCCCTCGTTAATAGCAGGACAAACATACTGATTGGTTGTTGCAGCCCAAGAGAGAGACTGATAGACATCTAGCTCAGAAATAAGCGTGGAGGCGCGATATAAGGCTTCTACAGCCGTTTTAATTTGATTTCGCACCTCTAGAAAAAGTGACTTCTCTAATGTAACCGCTTTTTCGTTTGCACCAGAAAGTTCAACTTCTAATTCTCCTAAAGCTTCGGTCGAGTAACGCTCATTCCCAACAAGAGACTGTCTGCGAATAAAATATGAGGGAACCATCTCTTGATTTCCTTTTGTTACCTCTAGGAAATAACCGATAACCCGATTATATTTCAACTTAAGATTATTGATGCCCGTTTTTGTTTTTTCATCTTCAAGATACTTTGCAAGCAATCCTTGACTATTCTCTTTTAATTCATTTAAATGATCTAATTCTTGAGAATAACCCTTACGAATTATCCGTCCCTCTGTCAACAAAATGGAGGGTTCTTCATGAATACTCTGTTCAATTAAAATAGCAATTTCATTAATCAAAGCATAGAAATCGGGAAAGTTGGGAAAAAACATCGATTTGTCATCGTAGGCATTAATTAAATCTCTTATTTCTAAAAAGGAACGCAATGACTGCCCTAATGCAAGCAAATCTTTTGCATGCGCCTTGTCCATCGATAAACGCGTTGCTAAGCGTTGAATATCTAGGACTTTTCCAATTTGATCTCGCAATTGAAAAAGCAACATCTGGCTTGAAACAAAAAAAGAAACGCGCAATTGCCGTTCAAAAATAGCCTCTTTTTGAACAAGAGGATTGACTAACCATTTTTTAAGCAATCTTGACCCACAAGATGTTTTTGTATAATTGAGAACTTTAAAAAGCGTATATCCCGTAGAACCGTCTTGTAGATTCCGTAATATTTCTAAGTTTTTTAACGTTGCCTCATCCATAATTAGATAATCATCGGGCTGATATTTAAAAAGATGGTTTATATGTTTTAAAGAAACAAGCGATGTTTCTTCAAGGTAACCAAGCAACAAACCACAGGTATAAATGCCAGGATAATCATCATCAATTCCAAATCCTTTTAGAGAAGCCGTTTTAAAATGCGAAGTTAATGCATTAAAAGAACTTTTTTGATTGAATGACCAATCGGGATATTTGTTGACAATAAGAGCATCGACAGAATTTAAATAATTTTCGATTTGTGGGTAACGAGATAAAATCGATTCTTGAATGAGCAATTCACGTGTATGGGTTCTAAAAATTTCACGTTTCAAAATTTCATATGCTTGCGAAGCAGGAAAAGAGGCAGCCCAAAATTCCCCAGTAGAAATGTCAATCCAAGAAAAAGATAGATAATCTCCTGTAATAGCTGCCGCGGAAATATAATTATTGCTATTTTGTTCTAAATAATCGTCCTCGACTAGTGTGCCTGGAGTTAAAACACGAACAACCTTTCGTTCTACGATTTTACCTTGACCTGGTTCAGATACTTGTTCACAAATAGCAATCTTATGGCCATCTTTTAAGAGCCGTTTGATATAGTTTCCAGCGGCATGGTAAGGAAAACCACACATCTGATAGCCTGCCCGTGAAGTTAAAGTTATATTTAAGACTCTTGCAACATAAACGGCATCTTCATTAAACATTTCATAAAAATCACCCATGCGAAAAAAGAGTACTGTATCAGAATACTCTTTTTTAATTTCGAGATATTGTTTCATCATAGGAGTCACATTTTGATGATTTTCGCTATTTGCCATTTTGACTAGTTACGTCCTAGTTGTTGAATAACAGCATCTGTGATATCGACATCTTGTCGGTCATACCATAGAATATAAATTGAATCCTCAAGAACTGCCGAAAAGCCTTTATTAATGGCTACCGTTTGAATAGCTTGTTGAAGACGACGATCGAAGTCATTACTTGCTTGTGAGTTCATTTTAATTTGTCGTATTTTATCGGTCATAATACCATGATACTCACGACGCAATTGCTCTAATTCTTCGATTTTAAGAGTTGCTTCTCTTTCTGCATTTTGATCTGTATCGATTTGTGCTTGAATTTGTGCTTCTTTAAGATCGGCAAGTTGCGTACCCGCTTTTTTCATGTAACGTTCATATTCAACTTTTAAGTCATTGATTTCTTTAACACCCGCAGCATCTCTAAAATAAGCGTCAACAATTCGACCCATATCTACGATTGCAACCTTTGTCAACTCTTGAGAAAATGCAAAAGAACTGACAAATACCAATAAAACTAAAATTATTCCTTTTTTCATAAATAACCTCTCTTTAATATGAATACATTAAACGGAAGACAAAGTTAAATCCACCATCGTCGGAATTATCGGGATTAGCGAATTCTCCTCGTTGCCAATCAATAACTGGCTCACCATTTAAATAATCAATTTGGAATCCTTTTGTTAAGTAAAAAGCAATTGGGAAACCATCTAGTGTAAGACGGAAACCACCACCCATGGTGAAATAGAAATTATTGGCAAGCGTTTGGTGTGGATAAGTGGTTTTTGGTGCCATATCGGCAAGGTCATTCCAAACCCCTGTTACTTCGAAAAATAAATCGGCCCAAACGAATTGTTCGTAAATTGGCATACGAAGTTCCACCCATGTTTCCCATATAGCTTCTAAATCTGTCCGATTATTCCATCCTCTCATGATGTTCATCCGGTCTGTATACAATTTATCTTCGAGTCGGTCTCTTGTACCAGTAAATGTTTTAATGTCGTTCCCAACGAAATCTAGGAAATATTGATCTAGAAACAAATGGAAGGAAGAATGGAATGCAAAAACAGTTTTATAACTCCATTCATCTGCTACTGGAATATCAAATAATGTTTTATAATATTCTACCGTTGTACGAGATTTATTATAATGAGTGTCGCCAAGGAGTATCCCACCCGTATAAGTGAATACTTGTTTGATTAAAAAACCTTCCGTTGGGTGATAAGGGTGATTTCGACTATCTAATGTCAGTTGTGTTGTCCAGCGATTAGTCCATACCCATTGTTGATTGTGCTCTTGTAACCAAGTTTCCATTGGACGATACATCGTCGAATCAAAAGAGTTATGCTCTAAACTAAATGTAATTCCAGAAGAAATCGAAAAAAGCCCAACAGGAGTCGACCACCCATATCCCACATTCGTTCCTGCATAAAATGAGATTCGACGATATTGCATTAGAAAATCCGAAGATACGGGTTCTCCCATAATGTAAGAATAATAATCGTAGTCGGTAACCAAACCATATTCATCGATATCGGCCTGAGAAATTCGATCCCATTGCACCATATCTCCAGCTTTATACTCGACTCCATCTACCGTAATGTCATCTGAAAAATAATATGTACCCTCGTATGGGTCGGGGAGACCAGAACCAACAGGCGCTTTTTGGTCTTGATAGACATATGAGCGTTGGTTATGTTCAAACCCGACGGTCGCTCCCATCGAAAGACGTTCACCTCCTACCCAGTTGTCTTGAAAATTCAAGCTAATTCGTTGCGTATTTCCATTTAGTTCAGTCCCAACTCCAAGTGTTTGGGCATTACCTGCTAAATTTTTCTCTTGCCATTGCAAAAAGAAATTAATTGGAATTTCGTCATAGATACTTTCTGAGAAATTAAGTCCAAATTGAATATCTGTTGACCGCCCCTCTGTTATCACAATAATAAGGTTCATAAGCCCAGGAGCGGAACCCATTTCAATTTTGCGATCCACCTTCTCAAAAATGCCTAGTCTTTGTAAATTTCCTAATCCTTGCATAAGACGGCTATTAGAAAAGACATCACCTTCGGCAAAGGGAAGTTCACGCAAAACAACTTCTTCTTTTGTCCTACTTAAACCCGAGATTGTAATGCTTTCAATATGGGCACGCGGGCGTTCTTGGATTGTCATTTTGTAGGAAATAATAGTCCCATCTTCGCTAGGCATTTCAAATGGAGTAAATTCGTTATAAATATAGCCATCGGCAAAATAAAGCTGTTGAACCATCATGATTCCACGCTCTAGCGCAACCATATTCAAGACATCGCCCGCATCTAAACCGACAAGACGTCGTAAATGTTCCTCTGAGAATATTTTATTTCCATAAAATGAAAAGCCACCAAAATAATGCAATTGTCCTTCATCAATTTCAAAAATAAGCGAATATTCTTCCTGATTTTCTTCTTTGTTGTGAACCATTACTTTTTTGACATTGGTAACTTTTGCTTCAATATAACCTTTTTCTCTATAAAGAGTTTCTATTGCAGTAATGTCTGTTTCTAATATTGCTTCTTCAAAAATACCCTTTTCGACAAGAGTCTGAGGCTTAAGTTCAATCGTGCTTCGCAATTTTAATTTCGTAAAAATGGTATTCCCGACGAATGCGATATCGGAAACAACGCGCTTAATCCCCTCTTCTATTGTAAAGAAGATAACAGCCCGTCCGCCTTCTTCATCTAACTCAAAACGTGATTTAACAACCGTATTCGGGTAACCTGCTTCTGCATAAACTAATTGAATAGCCTTTCTGTCAACTCTTAAATTAGAACGCTTAAACGGATCGCCAACAACGGAAATAATTTTAGACAATAAATCTGTTTTTCGAATGCTTGCGTTCCCTTCAATAAAAATGTTATCAAGAATTGGATTTTCATAAACCTTGAAATACAAAATGACCTGCTCTTTATCCCCGATTCGTGCAATATTGTCTGGATTCGTAGGATCTACAGGTAAAACCTCAAATCGTTCAAAATAATCTAAGGCGGACAAAGTAGAATAAATCTCTAAATATAGATCGTCTGAAAACAATTTTCCAATATATTGACTTTTAAAAGCATTTAACTGCCCTTCTTGAATATTCTTTAGTCCTTCAAATTGAAAATCTGAAATAGGTTTACCCACCCACCAAGCGGCTGTCTGCTCTACTGTCTGACCAACTAAAGAGATACTAGTACAAAATATAAATATGATAGCCAATAAAATTTTTCTATACATAAAGCGTCCTATAAAACTATATACTATTCTCCAATATAAGTAAATAGACCCTAACAGTGATAGGTTACAATTTATTTTACTTTTTTTTCTGGGGGCTCCACTTGCCTCTTTTTTAAATATAACAGGCAAGGTCGGCCTACGGCTCCCAATCTTTTGTCGTCCATACTCGACGACAAAAGGATTTCCGCCTACGTCCTAGCCCAAGGAGGGTGAATCCCATGCTCTTGCCTAGCACAAGGAAGGGGCAGTGCAAGAGCTACACCAATCACCAAGGAGGGTGAATCCCATGCTCTTGCCTAGCACAAGGAAGGGGCAGTGCAAGAGCTACACCAATCACCAAGGAGGGTGAATCCCATGCTCTTGCCTAGCACATTTTTTTTCTTAAAAAAACGCCAACCCCAAGTTGGAGTTGGCGCAAATTAAAATTTGGAAAACTTAGCAATTACGGAGTTGCTAACTTTGGATAATCGACAATCGTTAATTCAAAATCGTTAAAAAAAGTTTCATTGACATCGGCATTATTAGAACTCTTTTCTACTCCAATACGAACATCTTCAACATCTACATTAGGTGTGAATTCAAAGTAAACCTCTTTTGGAGAAGCGGGTTCAGCACTGTCCTTGGTAAAAAGTTGAATTATATTTGACTTATCTCCCTTAAAAGTAACATTCGTTTTATAGTAATCTCCTGTAGTAAAAACAACATTTGGCTTATTCGAGTTAGTTGCATCTATAAAAACTCCAGAGCCATCATGATTACCTTTATCCCCATAAGTAGAAACATCGATCTTAATTCTGTATGTTACATCTTTATAAAAATCAAATCCATCTTGATATCCTATCCCTCTTAACCATGTATATCCTCTCCATATCACCCCACTATTAAGTTTTCTTGTCCCCGTAAAAGCCAAAGTCGGTTTGTTATTAACTAATCTAGAACAAAGAGCATAACTTTCATAACCCGAGCGGTTCAATCCCGAAGAACCATCCCCTGTAATATTAGATTCTTCATTCCAAGCTCCGTCTGTACATTTTAATCTTATAGCAAATGACCAGCCAGGCGTCGCTCCACTTTTATCCATATCCCACCCAGAACTCAAATCTTTATTTTCGGTAAAATTTGCATTACGGACTGATTTATTTAAAACAGGCGGCAAAACGGTAATTGGAACAACAACATCGGAAAAATTTCCACTTAAATCTATTGCTCTATAAGTAATATCATATGTGCCTGCAACTCGAATATCATATTTTCCTAACGATTGCATATATTGTCCTACCAACTCTTCACCAGAATTGTCGATTACAGTGGGAGAAATATAGACAGGGCTATCATACGCAACTGTCGCACCTGCAGCCGAAATAATCGGCTTTGTTGTAT
>CAYJGX010000062.1:10315-13460 GCA_964369795.1 uncultured Spirochaetaceae bacterium | reverse complement strand
AGGGTCTATGGTATTATCAAGATAATTCTACTATTCCGCCTCTAGAAAATTTAGATCATCTGCCTATTGTAGAAGACGACAAAAAGCTAATTAGTATTGTGATAGGTAAAGGTTTTTTTGTTGATGGTAAATTGTTAGATTTTGATTTCATTTTTCCTGTTTTACATGGCACTTATGGTGAAGATGGAACCGTTCAAGGTTTATTAGAGCTAATGCATATCCCCTACGCAGGTAGCAATGTCGTTGGAAGTTCTGTTGGGATGGATAAAATTATTGCTAAACGAGTATGGTCAAGCTGCAATATACCTGTCGTTCCTTTCGCAGAAATGAACTATGCAACATTTAAAAACAAACTATTATTAAAAGACGAATTGACTAAAATAAAAAAAAGGCTCTCATATCCCCTATTTATAAAACCTGTTAATGCCGGTTCAAGTGTGGGCGTGAATAAAGCGACTAATGACAATGAAATAATTAAAGCACTAGAGATTGCATTTCAGTTTGATACTCGTGTTTTAATTGAAGAATGTGTTAATCCTCGAGAAATAGAGTGTGCTGTTATCGGCAACGAAAACCCAATCGCCTTTCCTCCAGGTGAAATTTTACCAAATCACGAATTTTATGACTTTGACGCGAAATATAATGACCCAAATGGGGCTAGTCTCAATATTCAAGCAAAAATATCAACAAATACAATGAACCAAATTCTCGACTGGGCAAAAAAAGCCTATACATCCATTTTAGCGGAGGGTTTTGCCCGTGTCGATTTTTTTATCGATAAAGATACAAACAAGATTTACCTAAATGAAATAAACACCTTGCCAGGTTTCACGCATATTAGCATGTTTCCTAAAATGTGTGAAAATGCAGGCATTAAATATTCTGATTTAATCAGTCAAATTATTGAATATGGACTAAAAAGAGACGAACGACAAAAAGCTAGAATTGCATTTTCAAACTAACAATCGAAATATCTTTTGACGATGTTCTCGTTAATTCAATAGCAAACCCAATCCCATTTTTAGCTGCAATTTCGCGAATAAATGGAACAGAGGTATAAGGATTTGATATTCTATCTGGATTAGCACTAATATAGTCATCGTAAGTCATACTTCTAGGCTCAATGGATAAAGCACTTTCTAAATCATTTTTGATTTCTTTGAAATCATCGGAACAACTATATATTTTTATATTTAAATGATGTATTGATTTATTAGAAGTATCTTTTTCGACTGTAATTTCCCATGAAATAGTGACTCTATATCGTGAAGTTGAATTTTCTATAAAAAGATTTTTTCGAAAGACATTGTCATTTAAAATAGCTTCATGTGAATACGATGGGTATTTCTCTTTTGCAAAATGGTACATCGATTTATTTTCACGATCGTTTAATGCAGCCTGAACAAAGGTTCCTAGCAAAGTCAAGAAGTCTGCTTTTGATAGGTAATCATCGATTAGATCATAAGTAATGTTGATAAATGTATCTTTGATTTCGCCTGGTTCTTGCATTGCATAACACAGCCAGACAACATGTTGGACAGAATCTATCAATTTTTCTACGATAAATAAAATCATATTTTTTTGAGATGGGCTGTACTGTTGTGATGAAATAATTTTATTTTTTACAGGATCTATGACAGATTGTTTTACTTGATTTATGTCGATATTACGATTTACAGCTATTTTAAAAATTGCATTATCGTTGATAATAGTCTGCTCTTTTATTTCTATTCCAGTCTTAAAAGAGTTCCAGTGTTCTACTAGTGGCGAATCTATTAAATATGACAATACGATATGTTCGAATTTTCGATAGATCATATTGAATGTAAATAAGCGAGTTAAATCGAGGAGATCTTCTTCTATTAAATTCTCCCGACAAACAGGTAGTTCAATTTTATGAGTATAGTCTTCCTCTATTAACTTTTTGAGAGACATAAATGTAAAATTTGATAGTTTTAGCCCATAAACAGATGACTTTTCTGCAGTTTCAATCTTTTGAGGTTGGCGTTTTGCTTTAATGATTGAATTGATTCCCTCGTCAGTGAGTATTAGGTTAAGTGGGCAATCAAAAATTTTTTTCTTGTCTATTGTCATTAATTCTCCCCCTCTTATGATACCACATTATAAAAAATTATCAATATTTTTTTAGGGGTTATTTGTAAAATTTTTATTTTAATTTATAATATCTACATGAAGTCACTTATTTTTCATGTTGACATGGACGCTTTTTATGCATCGGTAGAACAAAACGACAATCCCTCGTTATTAGGAAAGCCAGTTATTATTGGTTCGAGTGAAGCGCGTAGTGTTGTTTCGGCTTGTTCGTATGAGGCGAGGAAATTTGGCGTTCATTCGGCAATGCGTGGCATAGAGGCTAAGCGTCTGTGTCCGCAAGGGATTTTTATTCGGGGGAATATGGAACGCTACTCCCAGGTGAGCAGTGAAATTATGCGAATTTTAAAAAATTTTGCGCCGGGGTTTCATCAGGTCTCGATTGATGAGGCCTTTCTTGATATGTCTGGGATGTCTTATATTTATGAGAGCCCGTTAGCCGCTGGAAAAGAGCTTAAGCGGCAGGTCAAAGAGGCAACCGGTCTTAATATCTCTGTTGGTATTGCTCCCAATGCCTTTTTAGCGAAAATGGCTAGCGACTATGATAAGCCAGATGGACTTTATCAAATTAAAGATGGCGATGAACTTGCGTTTATCGATCAATTTAAACTCGGTAAATTATGGGGCGTAGGAAAAAAATCGGCTCTTATTTTAGATAAATACAAGTTATTCACTCCTGCACAAATTAGAGAATCTTCGCCAGAAAAGTTAAAGCCTTTTATTGGCGACGCCTTCTCTAAATTTTTATTTACCGTCTGCCATGGCGAAGATCCTGGAATTATTCGAAACGAAGTTAAAAGCCACTCCCTTTCAAACGAAATAACTTTTTCAATCGATATTAACGACCCCGAAACTCTCAAAAATAAAATCCTTGCCCTCTCTCATCAAGTTTTCTTCCGTCTAAAAGAAGATAATCTTGCAAGTAAAAGCTATTTTATTAAAATCCGATACTCCAACTTTGAAACGGTTAGTATGCAAAAAACCCAAACCGATATCATTCAAACAGGCGAAGAACTCTATCAAAAAACACTTT
>CAYJGX010000062.1:4601-10305 GCA_964369795.1 uncultured Spirochaetaceae bacterium | reverse complement strand
GGAAACATCTTGAGCCCGTTCGCCTCATTGGCCTTGGCATGAACAATGTCAAACTTTACAACGAAATATACGAGCCCTCTCTGTTTGACTTAGAAAACGAAAAAAAAATAGCCGTAGAGGGTGCTATCCTAGAGCTCATGCACAAAGGGTCCTCTCTTAAAAAAGCGACCCTCATCAAACCATCAACAAAAAAATCAACACCCCCCTCAGGAGAACCTCAATGAACCACATAGTCCTATTCGAACCCGAAATACCTCAAAACACCGGCAACATCTCCCGCACCTGCGTCGCAACGGGCACCGCCCTCCACCTCATCCACCCTCTAGGTTTTGAAATCACCGACAAAATGATTAAACGCGCCGCCATGGACTACTGGAAAGACCTAGTCCTCTACGAATACGAAAACTGGTCCTGCTTTCTAGAAAAATCGGCCCCACTGCGCGGGGACTCTCCCCTCTATTTTGGCACCACCAAAGGTGCAATCAACTACACCAAAGCCAACTACTCTACCTCCGATTGCTGGTTTGTCTTTGGCAAAGAAAGTGCCGGCATCCCCGAAGAAATCCTTAAAGCCTCCTACAGCCACTGTATCCGCATCCCCATGATCGGTGACATCCGTAGCCTCAATCTCTCAAACAGCGTCGCCATCGTCCTCTACGAGGCCCTCAGACAACAAAATTTCGACAACCTAACCGAAACCGGCCACCTCCACCGCCTTTCGCTCGATTGATTCTTTCTTTTCTGGGGGATCCGGCTCGCCTACTTCCCTATAGCTCGCCGTCGCGCTTTGCGGTGCTCTCGGCTCTGCCTACGGCAGATCAGGCTCGCTTCGCTCGCCTCACCTCCAATCGCTATCCCATTTTGCATTAAAAAATACAATAATTTAAGCAATTTTTATTGACATTTTCACGCCAATCTTATATATTTTAAACATCAAGCGATTGTCGTATAGTGGCTATTACCTCAGCCTTCCAAGCTGATGATGTGAGTTCGATTCTCATCAATCGCTCTTTCAAAGGACCTTTTTAACCGAAGGTTCTTTTTTTTTAATAAGAAAACTAGATTTAAGTTATAATCAATGTTATAATTACTTAAAATATGGGGGTATTTATATGAAAATTAGAACTTTATTATTCATGATAACTGCATTACTTTTAACTGGCTTTTATTTCATTTCTTGTGGTAATTTTGGTAATGAACCCGAAGATCCTGTAACCCACCAAGTAGAATATTACATGACAAATGATGGATCCTGGGCTGGGACTTCTAATAAATACATAGAAGAAAACACACTTGCGCCAAAGCAAACAATCGCAGATATTTCTACTAGTAACATTTTAGAAGATTTTCAATATATCTATCAAAGTGTAGAATGGTTTGCAGACGAAAATCACACCACTCCATTTGATTTCACACAAGAAATTGTCGAACCGATAACCATTTATGGAAAATTAAAAGAAAAAGATACTTATACTATTCAATTTTATGTTGGCGATGAACCATTTGCCACAACAGAAGTTACAAATGGCGAAGCACCAATCTATCCTGACCCATTACCCTCTACAGAACCTGGATTTGAAGTTTTTTGGAGCTATGAAAAAGATGAATGGTTTCAATTCTTATCAAATAAGGTTACTAGAGATTTAGTTTTATACGCTTTCTTTTTCTAAAGGCAATCGTTATTCTTTAAAGCGAAAGCAATCTTTAGCGTGGTTATTCATGACACCAATGGCTTCTAGGTATGAAAAACAGGTGACTGTTCCCATAAATTTAAACCCACGCTTTTTTAAATCTTTAGATACAGTGTCCGATAACTCATTTCGTGTTGTCTGTCCGTCAAAGGGGTTATAGACCACCTTGTCGTTAGTGAAGCTCCAAATATATTTAGAGAAGCTACCAAACTCGGCTTGAACTTTTAAAAAGGCAGCAGCATTTGCAATGGTGGCTAGAATTTTTGCCTTATTTCGTACAATTCCCTCGTCTTGCATGAGGGATTCTATTTTTTCGTCGTTATAATTGGCAATTTTATTTGCATCAAATTGGTCAAAGGCTTTTATAAAAGCCTCTCGCTTACGTAAAATAAGCAACCAAGACAACCCGCAATGAAAACTTTCTAATATAAACATCTCAAAAAGATAATTATCATCATAAGAGGCAACACCCCATTCACTATCATGGTATTGTCGATAGAGTTCGCTCTTTTCTAAATTTGGCCAACTACAGCGTTTTTCGTTCATAATTACATTATTTCCTATATTTTTCTATATTTGACAGTTATCCAAAAAATAAAAGTTCCCCGAGAAAATGACTTTCTCGAGGGAAACCTTTTTTTAAAATAGACTTGTTATTGAATAGAACTAATATTTGTAAAAGCCTTCCATTGTTCGGCAGCCTTATAGTCATTCACAGATGCAGATGGAACAGTTACTGGAATATCATAGCTTTCGAATGCTAAAAAAGTGTCGGCAAATGTTAATGGAGGAATAACTGCTAATGAAACAATCTCTGCAAATTTTGTCTTGTTTGCAGTATTTTTTATTTGCGAAAATGCATTATCTCCAATACTAATAACCGATTCACCAATTGTAAGAGTACCATTATACCCGACACATCCTATGAAGGCACCTTCGGCAATAGTTGTAACTGAATTAGGAATAGTTATGCCGCCAGTTAATCCCGTGCAGCTATTAAAGGCAGATTTTCCAATGGATGTGACCGCATTGCCTAGTGTCAAGGAAGTAAACCCTGAGCAACTATTAAAAGCATCATCACCAATGGTCGTAACTGAATTAGGAATAATTAATTCGCCATTTAAGCCAGAACAGAGTAAAAACGCATTCGAACCGATTATTTTAAGAGTCTCTGGCAATACAAGAGCACCCGCAATAGACATTTGAGCAGTAAATGCAGCTAAATTAATAGCCGTGACAGTATAAGTAACCTCTTCGTATTCGATTATACTAGGAATAACTAAACCCCTAGCCGGATTGCTTGAATCGAAAGGAGTCGTTAGTCCAGCAACAGATATTTCTCTGTTGTCGTTTGTTCGTGAGTAATTTAACTGATAGCTTCCTTCTACCATGTAGGCAAATGTGTCGGTAGTCACTTCTAACCATTTAGCATAGAGAGTGGTATCTACCGTAACTGTATCGGTATCAAATTCCCATTCATCGGCATATTCAGAATCCTTAAACCAACCAATTAAATGATATCCAACATAGGAAGGATCTTCTGGCTGTGCAATAGTTGAATCTTTTAGAATTTCGATAGGAGTTATTTCAGCTGCTCCATTTGTATTAAATGATACAATAGCAGTAGGACTGGGTGGTGGCGCAGTATCACTCCACTTTGCATACAAGGTGATAGGTCCAGTCACTCTATCACTTTCAAAAAACCACTTTTCATTTGTATCTAAATCTTTAACCCAGCCCTCAAATATTCGTCCCAAAAAAGTTGGATCTTCTGGTTCATCTACGAGAGAACCCTCTGTAATCGATTGTGGAGCAACCTGACTTCCTCCTTTGGAATTAAATATTACAGTAAATGTCTCTGGAGTAGGATCCTCCCACTTAGCATACAAGGTCATATCTGAATGAACAGTACTATTTGCGAAATTCCATATTATTTTAAGTTCTTTATCTTTAAACCAACCCGCAAAAACCTTACCTGTTAAAGTTGGATTTGTAGGTTTATTGATATATGTCCCCTGTACAACAGGTTGTGACGCAACCTCACTCCCACCATTTGATTCAAAGGTAACTTCGAACGTTTCTTTACAACCGAAAGTAAAAAAAATTGTGCAAGTAATAATAAACATAATAAATAATGTTGATTTTTTCATTCTTTTCTCCTAGAAAATAATTTATAACTAATTATATTGATGATAATTAGAGAAGTCAACTTCTATATATTTAAAAAATGTAATTTTTATTAGCATTATTGTTATTTTTTATGATAAAATTACCCATGAGTAATGACTTTAATTCGATAATTAACCGCAACCAGACTGGGGCACTTAAAACCAACCCAGATTTTATTCAAAAATATTTACAACTTCCAACCTTTGACGACACCCTTTACCTCTGGGTAGCCGACATGGACTTCCCTTGCGCCCCCCAAATAATAAATCGTCTTAACCAACGGATAACAAACCCTATATTCGGTTATACCGAACTCACACCAGAATACTTTGCCTCAATCCAACACTGGTACCAAACTCTGTATAATCTACAACTAGATCCCAAAACAATTATTTATAACAATGGAACGGTGATGGCAATTAAGCAAACCATTGCCGCTTTTACAAACGAAGGGGATAAAATTATCATCCAAAGCCCAGTCTACTCCCATTTTGCCGATGAAATTCTAACTGCCAACCGCGTTGTAAGCGACAATAAATTACTTTGTGACGCGAGCAACCACTACACCATCGATTTTATGGACTTTGAAGAGCGGTGCAAAACGGCAAAACTCTTTATCTTCTGCAATCCACATAACCCAACAGGAAACAACTGGAGCCACGAAGATATCAAAAAACTTCTATCTATTGCCAACAAACACGGGGTGCTTGTCTTCTCCGACGAAGTCCATAGCGACCTACTGCGAAAGGGAAAAAATTTTACCTCTGCCCTACACCTATCCCATACAATCGAGGCCAACAAACTCATCGTCGCCACAGCCATCAACAAAACCTTTAATCTTGCAGGACTTCAAGGAACGAATCTCATCATTTTAGATAAAAGGCTACAAGAGAAATTTAAAAAAACAGCTGGCGAAATTTTAATTACCCCCTTCACCCTCGAGGCGACCATTGCAGCCTATACCCAGTGCGAAGGCTGGCTAGAAGAGCTTAAAACAACCTTAGACGACAATTTAAACTATATGCACGATTTTATTAAGGCAAAATTACCTAAAATTAAATTCAATATTCCCGATGCCACTTACCTCACATGGCTAGATTTCCGAAAAACGGGGCTTACCGAACGGGAGGTCCTTCACCGACTAGCCAACGAGGCGCATATTATTACGCAAGGGGGCTCTGGATTTGGAAAAAGTGGCGATGGATTTATTCGCATGAATATCGCTTGCCCGAAATCGATTTTAATAGAGGCACTAGAGAGAATCGCAAAGTTAGATTGGTAGTTTTTATTTGGGCGAGCCGGTCTAGCGACCGTCGCGTGCTACTCTTGTATCTTTGTTCCAAAGGATACCGTTTCGCCCGCTCTCGCAATCTAATTCGAGTTTAATCATTGACACGATTAAATGCGGCTATTAATTCGGTTTTTAGGGATTGTTCGTAACGACGATTAATAAAACCAACAATCCTAAACAGCTCGCCCTGAGTTTTAGGGCAATTTTTCCCAAGAGCAACCACCTTTTCTTTAGCTAGTATAAAATGGGCTGGTAAATTGTATTGTCGCGCCACCTTATCGCGTGCTATAAAATATTCTTTTAAATTAGTTTGCTCTTCTTTGTTTAATTTTTTCCAATTACAGATTTTTGTCCAACCCGGTTTTGATTCCGAGACAAAATTGGCTTTTAACAATTGTTCTTTTGCTAGTGCTTCTACGCCAGCCTCTTTGACTTTATCTTGTAAAAGTTTTTGTAGTGCTAACAAATGTGTAACATCACTTAAGGCATAATCTATTTGTTCGTCCGTTAACGGGCGACGAAGCCAATTGGTTTTTTGTAGAGCTTTTTTATT
>CAYJGX010000062.1:2187-4591 GCA_964369795.1 uncultured Spirochaetaceae bacterium | reverse complement strand
CTCGCACTCGAGACCTAAAAATTCATTTATAAGTGATGTTAAATTTCCATTGAATTCCAAAGCAAGAGCGAGCGCACGAATATCGTAGGCGTTTTTGATTTTGATCTTATATCGTTTAAAAATTAAGGCATGATCACTAGAGAGGCTAAACCAAACTTTTTCGACTGGATGTGTAAGAAAAAGAATAATATCTTCGTCTGTAATCTGTGGACTACGCGGGTCGAGTAAATAATATTTTTTGCCATCAAAGATTTGAATAAGGCATAAATGTTCACCGTAAATGTGTAAATTGAACTCACCTTCAAAATCTACAGCTATTTGTGTTACTGAATTTAGAGCAGCCAAGAAGTCGCTAAGTTTTTTACTGGTATCGATTAATATGTATTGCATTCTTTATGATGACTTGATTTTTCAATTTTGTCAATAATGTGTAAAACAATTGACAAAGAATAATAGGTTTGATATTCTATATTATAATTTATTTCATTGGAGGAAAAAAATGAAAAAGAAATTACTTTTACTACTAATCATTTTACTTTGTGCAACAACTGCTTTTGCTAAAGGACGACACAAAATTGGTGGAACCATAGGCTATAACATTGGGTTTAGTTATGGTTACGAATTTACAGAATTTGTAGAATTAGATCTTATGCTTGGTGTTAATCCAAATGGACTCTATTTTGCTGCAGCACCCCTTTTTACTGTTTATGACCCTATTGTAGACGGACAACACTGTCCTCTTTCTATTGGTCCAGCTATTGGTTATGGTTTACACTTTAACAGTGGCTATAATTATTCATGGGATAGTACGGTAGGTCACTATTTTGAAATTGCTGCCCCTCTTCGATGGGAAGTATTCTTCAAAGATGCACCAAAATTTAACTTTTTTATGGAATTTGGCCCAGGTTTGGCAATTGACTTCCATGGTACTGGTAAATTAACAACTACCGCACACATTAAGTTTGCACCTCGTGGTGGTATTGGTTTAAGAGCCATTCTCTAATTAAACTACAATCATAAAAAAGCTCCATTTTGCTTGCAAAGATGGGGCTTTTTTTTTATATTTAATATATGAATAAAACATTACTTTTAACCTTTTCTCTTATTTTTATATCACTCTCTCTTTTCTCACAAACATCAACCCAAGCAGAACTAGAAAAAGAGCTTACAGTTGAACTAGAAGAATTAGAAAAGGTATTAGCCCACGACACAAAAACCTATAATACATACAAAGGACTTGCAATTAGTGGATACAGTCTAACTGGAGCAAGTTTAGGACTGATGATATTAGATACTCTAGTTGCGACTCCAGATGAGGTTGCTAATTCTGCAAATAAATTTGGGAATCTCACTTGGAGTTCAATACCATTTCTTGTGATTGGAACGGCTTTTTCGGTCGCTTTTCATATTTTAGAAGAAGAAGCAAACGAAGAAAAGCTGATTACAGAAGGCAAGGTTTACGACATTAGAAGCGAACTAGATGCGATTCAATTAGCTAGGCAAGAATTGCTAGAACCAAGCGACGAAAACGAAGCAACAGAATAATTTTCTTTATCCGCTATAAATTTTTGAATCTCGTTTATATATCGATTTTGATCTTTGATTATAGCTTCGCCATGTTTGGTAGATGCAAAAATAACTATCCGAGTTTTAAACTTGTCTTTACGCTTAAAGTAAATATTTAACGGCATGGAAGGTGAAATAAAGCGGTCTTCGTCTCCATGAATTAGCAAGACAGGCACAGTAGTTCGCATAAGTGAATATTCTGGGTTTGTTTCTGTTATTCTATTTTTGCTAATCTTAAAATAACTATCGCCTACCGAATTTAAGATTCGTTCTGAATACCATTTGCTAATGTTGGTAATAGGAGTTATCTTTCTGTTTAATACTTTAATTGCAGAAGAATAGACAGAATCTAAAATAAGTCCTGTCACTCGTGTGTCTTTAGATGAATAGACTGCTGCTGCCACGGCTCCCATAGAATGTCCAATAATGACAAGTTCACTGATAATGTCAAATTTTTTGTATATAGCATCTACAACTAACTGAATATCTTTTACTTCAAGAGATCCCATCGTTGTATATTTTCCTGTTGAACTCCCACAGGATTGAAAGTCGAAAAAAACTGAAGTCCATCCATCTTCGATAAAATAATTAGCATAAGAGAACATATCTTTGTGCGTCTGCCCGTTACCATGGGCGAATAATGCAATTTTAACCTTTTCGTTTTGTTGTTTTGATGGAAGTATTGCAGCGAACAATGAAGTTTTGTTTTTTTCGGGATATGAAATATAAAAGGGTTCTAACTTAAAATCGTACTTATTTGAATCTATTCTTGCAGTTCCTTTCTTCGCAAAAAGAAGCCAATAAACCAAATAAAACTTGGTGACAATGAAAAATGCAT
>CAYJGX010000062.1:0-2177 GCA_964369795.1 uncultured Spirochaetaceae bacterium | reverse complement strand
CGTAATAATAAATAGCGCGAAAGCGAAAAAATCCATATTCAATTATAACATAAGTAGGATAATTCTTCAATAACTTATAAATCTGTAAAATTATGATTTTGTACTTTATAATTTATTCAAAATATGTTATATTTTTATAAATAATTGGAGATATATATGAAAATAAATTTAGTATACAAGATGATAATTAGTTATCTGATCATCTTTCCTTTAATATTTAGTTGTATTGCATACACAGATAATGCTGCAACCATAGTTTATGAAACCGTTACTAATGGGACTCCTGTACCTAATCAAAATCCTCAAATTTATAATGTAGGTGCAGGCTTAGGAGATGCTACTGAAAACCCCTCAGATCAACTTCATGGAGGATATGTAGATCCAGCTCAAAAAACAGCTGGAATACATACCAGACAATTTGTACGCTCATTTATTATTGGAGATGACAATGATAATAGAATTGTATTCCTTGTTGTCGATGACTGGGCTGTTACTATAGAAATGCGAGAAGCAATTGCAAAAGAGCTCAGACAAGAAACGATTACAGATAAATTTGGAAACGAAGTCTCCCTTTTGAAAAAAGATGGAACACCTTACTACACCCATCACAATATCATGATGACACCTTCACATAGTCACAACGGAGTTATGGGAGATGCACAACGCAGGCAATATAACATTTCAGCAGGCGGTTACGATGAAAAATTAATGTATATCACGGTTCTAGGTGCTGTCGAAGCTATTGCAATGGCTCACAGAAATATGCAACCTGCAACAATTGATTTTGCAAAAGACAAATTATTAAATGAATACAATGTGACTAAAAATAGATCGCCAATTCCTTTTTTGTATAATAAAGAAGTGCAATCTGGAAAAATGAAATTTAACCATCCAAATGGACTCCCTACACCAGCACAATTTGCACAATGGCAATTAGATGAAATTGCAGATAGCAAAAATCATATAGCTGGCATTGCAGAAGAATACAGAAATGAGGAAATCCTTACAGATAAAAATATGTATCTCTTTAGATTTAAATCATTTCCAGAAGGAAAAGATATTGGTCTTATAAATTGGTATGGTATTCATGGAACCTCTATATCAGCAAGCAACCCAATGATTTCTGGTGACAATAAAGCAGTGGCTCAGCAGATGACAGAAAATGTTATGGGCACTTCATCAAACTCAAACCCAAATTTTGCTGGGGCCCGATTTATAGGGCAAAATCCAAAAGATCCTAAAAATATCAATCCTGGCTTTATTGCTGCTTTTGCCCAAGGTGCACTTGGAGATGTTGACCCTAAACGAATTACCTATGATTTAAAACGCCTTAATTATACTTTAGAAGACGAAATAGCAAATGTACAATATTCATCACGGGCTCAATCGGCAAAAGCATTGACATTATATGAAAATCCACAAGTTGCTGTAAAAGGAAGTGTTGCCTTTGCTATGAACTATGTTGCACTTGATCGTGTTTTCGTCGATCGAAAATATGCATATAAACCAGAAAAATATCAACCTAGAACCTTTCCCCCAGCAAGCGGTTTGGCAATGGGCAGTGGTGGCGAAATTCATCAACCTGGAGTTCCTGGATGTTACGAGGGAATTACTGCTGAAAATGATAAACCTTTTCTTCTCTCGCTTATTAAAGGAATTTTGAAACCAGGACACTTTGCAGATTCTAGTGCACCTAATCTCCTTCAGGGAGTTCCACATGTATTTGCACCATCAAAAGAATATCAACATAACCACTGGCCAAAACCGATTTTAATGGCTAGTGGGAATGCGTATCCAACTTGGATGGATACGGATATACCCTATCAAGTTTTTAAAATTGGTAATTATGCTATAGTAAGTTGCCCTTTTGAAACGAATACAATGGCTTCTTTACGAATCAAACAAGCAGTTAAAGATGAATTTGCTCGACTCGGTCAGCCTGTAAATGATGTTATTTATGCTGGGAATACAAACGGTTATGTTAGCTACATGGCTACCCCCGAAGAATACGAAATTCAACACTATGAGGGGGCATCCACTAACTATGGAATCAATCAACTTCCCGCTTCAATACAAGAATTCACTCGGTTAGTGGGTAAATTAGTAGATGGAAAGACTGGACGTTGTGAATTTGATCCAGAATGGATTCGAAAAGATCCAACTTCTGTTCCAAAAGA
>CAYJGX010000061.1:1976-13591 GCA_964369795.1 uncultured Spirochaetaceae bacterium | reverse complement strand
TATACAAGAAATCTATCAAATTGGTTGTATTGCCCATGTTGATCAAATTATGCAGCTCCCATCAAAAAATATGTTTCGTGTTGTATTAGAAGGCGAATCTCGTGCAAAAATAACTAAAATCGAACCAAACGGGAAAGTTGCTATAGTCCATGCACAACCAATTATAGAAGAAGAGTCTGACCCTAAACAAGTAAACCCAATAATGCAATTATTAAGAGATCGTTTTATTGAACACGCTCGAATAACCAAAAATTTAGAAAGCAACCTATTAGAACGTGTCAATAAAGCAGAATACCCTAACAAATTAGCCAATTTAGTCATATCATCTCTTAAATGCCCAATTGAACAAAAATTAGAACATATTCAAATGAGCAATACATTAGATCGGTTAAATTTTACTTTAGAACTTCTTGAATACGATATAGAATCCATCGATTACCGAAACAAGATCCAAGCGAAGGTTCGGTCAAAAATAGACAAAAAAAATAAAGAATTTTTTCTTACAGAACAAATTCGTGAAATTAACAAAGAACTTGGCAGAACCGAAGACGAGGACGATGAAATCACTTCACTACATGAGAAACTCGCGAAAGTCAACCTTCCCCCCGAAGTAAAAGAAAAAACAAAAAAGAATATACAACGATATGCATCCCTTTCTTCTCAAAATCCAGATTCAGGAATACTGCGTCACTATATCGATTGGATTCTAGAAATGCCATGGAGTAAATTTACTAAAGATGCAACAGACATTTCACGTGCAAGGAAAATTTTAGACGAAGACCATTATGATCTCACAAAAGTAAAAGATCGAATTTTAGATTATATTGCTATAACACAAATTAAAAATTCTGTAAAAGGACCCATCCTTTGCTTTGTAGGCGCACCAGGCACAGGAAAAACCTCTTTAGCACGATCGGTAGCCAGAGCTCTTAGCAAAGAGTTTGTACGTATTTCACTAGGTGGAGTACGCGACGAAGCAGAAATTAGAGGGCATAGACGAACTTACATTGGAGCACTCCCAGGAAAAATTATTCAATCACTTAAAAAAGCAAATTCAATGAATCCCGTATTTTTATTAGATGAAATAGATAAAATGTCTTCTGATTTTAAGGGAGATCCTGCTTCTGCTATGTTAGAAGTTTTGGATCCAGAACAAAATTATGCATTTGTAGACCACTATTTAGAGGTCCCCTTCGATTTATCTCAAGTGATGTTTATCGCCACAGCAAATTCTGTGCACACTATTCCAAAACCACTTCTTGACAGAATGGAAGTAATCGAAATTCCAGGATATACCGATATCGATAAAATTCAAATTGCACAGAATTTTATCATCCCAAAACAACTTCGAGAAAATGGTCTTGATTGGACGGATATCCAATTCGACAAAAAAGCAATTGCGAAAATAATATCAGAATATACGATGGAATCAGGTGTCCGTAATTTAGAAAAAAATATTGCCTCTATAATCCGCAAACTTGCGAGAAAAGCCATCGAAGACAATAGAATCGATATCAAAAAACTTAAATCTAAAAAGAAGCAAGAGCAAAGTTTCTCAGAAAAAATCAATCCACAAAAAGTCGAGTTATATCTTGGAAATAAAAAATATAATAAGGATTTAATCTTTGCAACCCCCAAAATTGGTAATATCAATGGTCTTGCTTGGACTCAATATGGAGGAACTATCTTACCTGTCGAAACCACCCTTGTAAAAGGAAAAGGAAATTTTATTTTAACGGGTAATTTAGGTGAAGTAATGAAAGAAAGTGCACAACTTGCTCTATCCTATATCAAGTCTAACTGTGAAGCATTTAACATAAACACAAAAATGCTAGAAAAAGATATTCACATCCATGCCCCCGAAGGCGCTATTCCAAAAGATGGCCCGTCGGCGGGTATCACGATAATGAGTTCCATCTACTCTACTTTTAAACAAGCGCTTCCTAACCCTTCTTTTGCGATGACTGGCGAGCTCTCCTTAACCGGAAAAGTGCTTCCGATTGGGGGTCTAAAGGAAAAAGCACTAGCGGCATATCGTAGTGGAATCGAAAATATCATCATTCCAGAGGGCAACAAGCGTGATTTAGAAGATATTCCCAAAGAAGTAATATCAAAAATCAAATTTCATCTTGTATCAGATGCAAAAGACGTGTTATCATTACTTTTTAATAACAAGGAGAAATAATTATGCAATCCTTTAAAGGACGTTCTTTCTTAACATTACTAGACTTTACCCCAGAGGAAATTAAACATCTTTTAGATCTTGCCCACCAAACCAAAAAAGATAAACGGGCTGGTATCATTTCTAATAAATTTCAAGGTAAAAATCTTGCCATGATTTTCGAAAAAAGATCGACTCGCACTCGATGTGCATTTGAAACTTCCTTTAGCGAAGAAGCAGGACACCCTGTCTTTTTATCGAATGCTGATATCCAATTAGGAGCAAAAGAGTCAGTAGAGGATACTGCTCAAGTATTAGGACGAATGTTTGACGCCATCATGTTTCGAGGATTTAGCCAAAGTGCGGTTGAAACACTTGCTCAAAAATCGGGAGTTCCCGTTTTTAATGGGCTCACAGACTCATACCATCCTACTCAAATTTTAGCCGATTTCATGACAATCGAGGAAGAATTAGGAGAGCTCAAAGGGAAGAAAATTGTTTTTATCGGTGACGGACTTAATAATGTTGCTATTTCTCTTATGATTGGTTGTGCGAAAATGGGCGCTCATTTTTCTGTTGTCGCTCCAACTCAATATACTCCTAAAAGTGACATCCTCGAATTAGTGGCTCCATTTGCAAAAGAGTCTGGCGCTCAAATTTCAGTAACAACTTCAATATTAGAAGGTGTTCAGAATGCCGATGTTATTTATACCGATGTTTGGACCTCTATGGGAGAAGAAGCCATCGCAGATAAAAAAGAGGCTATATTAAAACCCTATCAAGTCAACAAAGGTCTTATGGAAGCAACAGGCAATAAAAATGCACTTTTTTTACACTGTTTACCAGCAGTAAAAGGCAAAGAAGTGACCGAAGAAGTTTTTGATTCTCCTAATTCAAAAGTTTTTGAAGAGGCAGAAAATCGAAAGTGGACAATTAAAGCTGTAATGCTCGCCTGTATCAATGGTGAGTAAGGAGACATTATGATCCAGCCAGATCCAAGTGTATTACGATTTATCGATTCCTACGACAATTTTATTGTCATGGGGCATGCGGAACCCGATGGAGACTGCATTTGCTCATCTTTAGCATTTGCTTCAATTTTAAACCGATACGGGAAAAAAGCAGTCGCCTACAATGAAGGCCCTTTTGTTCGAACCGATATACAAAAATACTTTCCAATGCTTGTCCCCGAAATTGAAGAAGCATGGTATTCAAGTAACAATAGCGTTGCATTAGTTATTGTTGATTGTTCATCACTTTCTAGGTTAGGCAGGAATGGAGAAAATTTTCTAAATATCCCTACTCTCGTTATCGACCATCATGTTACAGCAGAGGAATTAGGTGACGCTCGTTTCGTAGATCCTAAAAGCCCCTCTTGTACCCTATTAGTACAACGCCTAGCTATTCATATGGGAATGGAACTGACAAAAACAGAAGCACAAATGCTTTTCTATGGCTTCTCGACCGATACTGGTTTTTTTAAACATTTAACACATAATCACTACGAGGAAATTAAGCAAATGTCTGAGCTTATCAAGGCAGGAGCAGACCCTAAAAGTGCATTCCAACAAATGTCATCCGGAAAATCTATTTTAGCTTTTAAACTTCAAGCACTACTCATGAATCGAAGTGAATTTCATCATGATAAACAAATTGCCTTTTGCTACGATACACGCGAAGATCACGAAAAGTATGGCGAAGATTCCTTTAACGCCGATCTCCTTTATGGACAACTATTGAGCATTTCTGGAATTAAAGCAGTCGTTTACTTAAAATACAAAGATGAAAATTATTACAGTGTAGGTCTTCGTGCGGTAAACGCAGTCAACGTAGGTCTCCTAGCTCAAGATCTAGGAGGCGGAGGCCATAAACTTGCCTCAGGTGCTAAAGTTCATGCAAGTTTAGAAGAATTAAAAGAATTAGTCCTTGGGAAAATTATGGATGAGCGGTATCAGTTGCCTGTTTAATCATCCCCGATAATTTTTTACAAGTCCGCGCATAAAATAGCGAAGCACTTGGTCTCCCGCTTTTTTATAATTTCGATGGCTTGGAGCACGAAAAAGGGCAGAAATTTCGGATTTTGCCATGCGAAAATTCCCTAATTGGAAAATCGCTAACATATCTTCTTCTTTAAGCTCTAAGGCAATACGAATTTTGCGTAAAATTAAATTATTATTTAAAGCGTTTGGGTTTGCCGCCTGAACAGTTGCAGGTTTATTTTCTTGCACCCCTCTTTTTTCCTCGATAAAGGCGTCTAGGAATTCCGAAAGAACATTTTTTGGGCATTCGGCAAATCCCTCTTCCTCTTCTTTTTTTAAGAATGAAAGATACTCCTCTTTTTCGATATTAAAAATTTTGGATTTAAGCAACTCTAACATTTTATCGTCGTTATAGTTCATCGCATAACGAAGTTGGCGCATGACGTCATTAGTAATCATTTCTTTTTAGCTCCTTTTTTTGTTTTTACTGATGATTTTGCTGATGTTTTATTTTTACTCTTATTTTTAGATTTTGTTTTTTTCTCTTTTTTAGGAGAAAGGAAAGCCATTTCCTCTTCTAACTGTGCCGCCCAAGCAAATGGAGTTTTTTCTGCTTCTAGTGTTAGCTTATAGCTTTTTTTACTCATTTTAATGACTTCGATAGGTTTACTTACATATTCCTCGATAGCCACAAGCTTTTCTTTTTCTTCCTCGGAACAAAAAGATATGGCAATTCCCTTGTTAAAGGCACGGCCCGTTCGCCCGACTCTATGTACATAATTTTCTGGAATATCGGGTAAGTCATAATTAATAACATAACTAATATCTGGAATATCTATGCCTCGCGCCGTTACATCGGTGGCAATTAACATAGTGGCATTTCCATCACGAAATTCTTCCATAACGGCTAAACGTTCATCTTGCTCCCGTTCACCGTGTATAACTAAACACTCTATGCCCACTCGGTTCATTGCCCTGTCTACGCGCTCGGCTCGCACTCTTGTTCGGACAAAGACAATCATTTTTTTGCCTGGGTGGTCGAGGGCAAACTGCTCTAGGAAAAAACGCTTATCATCCATCGCTACATGCAAGACTCTATGAAAAACATTTTTTGAAACGGGGTCTTTAGGCGACAACTGAATTCGGATTGCCTGACTACTGACTAATGAAAAAGCTAGTTTTTTAATAGCTTGGTTTAATGTTGCAGAGAAAAAGAGAGTTTGATGTTTGACTTTAATTAACTTTTTAACATATTCGATATCTTTAATAAAAGAAGGTTCTAACATTCTATCCGCTTCGTCCAAAACAACAAATTCTATTCGTTCTAACGATAGTAATTCTTGATTAATAAGATCAAACATACGACCTGGGGTTGCAATTAAAATATCGACGCCCTTGTCAATTCGCCATGCTTGCTCGTCTAAACCGCTTCCTCCAATGACAGCAAAAGCTCGTACCTTCGTTTTTGCAGCAATTTTATTAAAGACGCGCTCAATTTGAATCGCCAATTCACGAGTTGGAACCATAACGAGGCCACGCACCACTTCTGCACGAGAGCTTTTTTTAATTTGTTGTATTTTGTCTATAATAGGAATCGCAAATGCAGCCGTTTTTCCCGTACCCGTTTGGGCAACGGCAAACAAATCTTCGCCTTTCATAATAGCAGGAATCGACTTGAATTGGATATCGGTTGGTTTTTTAAAACCCAAGGCAGCTAAATTGTTTTTAATCTCTTGTGAAAACGAGTATTGTTCAAACTTCATACTTTAGTATACCCGATATAAGAGTTTATGTAAACCAAATGCATGAGCGAGTGTAGCAAAGCGATAGCTGTCCGAAGAATTTTATTCTTCGGACCAAGTTGCGAAAGGAGCGACCCGAGCGAATGCGAGGGTCATGCCCAACAAACTATAACAATTCAAGAATTTCAGCAGCATTCGTATCGGGTTTAACCTTAGGCATCACATGTTGAACTTGCCCCTTTTCATCGATTATAAAAGTGGCGCGAATAACGCCTAATGCCGTCTTTCCATATAAGGTTTTTTCTTTCCAAACACCAAAAGCTTCGATTGCCTTGCGCTCGGGATCGGACAAGAGGATAAAAGGAAGTTGGTGCTTTTGTGCAAACTTAATATGGCTAGCAACCGAATCTTTGCTAATGCCAATAACGACAACATCTTTTTCTTTAAATTGATTATAGCTAGCTGCAAAAGCACATGCTTGTCGCGTGCAACCAGGAGTATTATCTCGTGGATAAAAGTAAACTACAATTTTTTTCCCAATAAAGTCACTGAGGGAAACCCAATTCCCATCTTTGTCCGCCAATGTAAAATCGGGGGCTTTTGAACCTACTTCTAACATATTACTCTCCTCGCGTGAAAACAAAGTTATTGGCATTTGAATGCTCAACAGAGAAATTATAACCCTCTTCTTTAAATTTTTGAAGAGCGTCGACCGTTGTAATTTGATTTTTTGCCATAAATCGAACAAAAGCCCCCCGAGCCATTTTGCTATAAGTGCCTTTTTCACTATAATTCCCACCCTTTCCTTCTAAAAAAAGAATATTGATTACTGGGTAACTATCTGGCAAATAAGGTGTAACTGCTTTAGCATATTCTTTTGATGCTAGATTGATGATGATCTCTTTCGTAGTTGCAAGATAGTTAGCAAGAGTAATTCCCCAATATTTATATAAATTCTTACATTCTCCTACAAATAATTTTGTTTGCATATCTAAACGATATTGAATAATGCCCGTGTAGGGGCGTAGAAGGCCATACAAAGCAGAAAGAATATAAAGATGACCTTGGAGATAGTCAAGTTCTTTTTTTGTTAACTCGTCGGCTTTTAGCTTAGAAAATTGAATACCCGTATAAGCAAACAAGGCTGGGGTCAATTGCGATTGCAATAGAGTCTGTGATTTAAGACGGTTTATATTTTCAGAAAGAAGACCATCATTGACTTTCCAAAGAGTTGCCAATTCATTTCTTGACAATCCCAAAAGAGTGTTCCAGATTTCGTTAGCCTCTTTTGCAAAAAGAATTTTAGTATCATCAATTGTTAAATTTTTCGCAGTATAATTTAGCTGCATATTTTTAGTCGGAGAAATAATAATTTTCATATTAGCAATTTCGTAGAATTTCTTCAAATTCCTCTATGTCAAAAAGAACAGGTGATTTACGATTACTAGCAAGGCGTGCAACCTCTTTTATTTTATCGTTTGTTAAACCATAACTTGAAAGGGATCCTAATGCAAATAACTCCTGCCATTCTTTTAGTCTTTTCATTAGTTTCCTGCAACCCTCAGCAATATCAAAATTATGATCTAATTCATTATTAAGCAGATAACCCGCCCGGGCATAAGAAACCAAATACTTAAACGATGGACTCCCTAGAGTTGCAGTGGCAATAAGTTTTCGTATAACTTGCTCCGTAACAACAGGAAGTAAAATAGCACAGGCGACACCGTGGCTAATCCCACAAAGGGCTCCTAGTGGCCCTGCAAGTCCATGTACAGCACCTAAATCTGCATTCCCTAAACAGACGCCTGAAAGATAAGCCGCATAAAGCATTTCTCCACGTGCAACAATATCGTCTCCATACGAAAAAGATAGATCAAGGGCATCGCCTGCTTTTGCTAGTCCGCTTTCTGCCAATGCATGAGTAATCGGATTGCCAGAGGTCGATACAAATGCTTCTAGCAGCTGCGTAATAGCATCCATACCACAGGCCGCTGTATTGTGGGTAGAGAGGCCCATACAAAGTTCAGGATCTAAGATAGCAATATCTGAAATAAAATTTTCATGACGAAAGGATTTTTTAAAGGGTTTTCCATCTAATATCCCAGAAACAACGCCATTTTTTGTTGCTTCACTACCCGTACCCGCTGTTGTAGGAATAGCAATAAAAGGCACTTTTGCACCCGAAGGCGATTTCGTACCCACCCCCTCTAAGTAATCGAGCAAAGAACCTTCTTCCATCAACATAAAACTTAATGCCTTACCCGAGTCTAAAACGCTACCCCCTCCAATAGCAATGACGAGCTCCACTTTTGCTTCTTTCGCATCAGCAATAATCTTATCAAGTACCGAAACCTGAGGTTCATCCGAAACAACCCATCTTGAAACCTCTACAAATTTACTAATCGATTCAAGAAATCTAGTAAATGGTTCTAGCTTAACCACAGATCGGCTCGTTAATAATGCAATATTTTTGCAATCAAATTTTTGTATAATATCGACTAAATAATTATTGATTGCCCCCTCTTCAAATAGAAGTTGTTTATTAAAAAAGAGCGAAAAAGATTCCATGAAAACCTCGATAAATTTAAGATATGACCATTATAATACGATAATTAAAATATGAAAAGAGATAATTACATTAGCTGGGACGATTATTTTATGGGAGTGGCATTGCTATCCGCACAGCGAAGCAAAGACCCAAATACACAAGTAGGCGCATGCATAGTCAATGCAGATAACAAGATTGTCGGAACGGGTTATAACGGATTTCCTATCGGTTGTAATGATGATGATCTTCCATGGGATCGTGACGGAGACTTTGTAAAAACAAAGTATCCTTATGTTTGTCATGCTGAATTAAATGCCATATTAAATAGCAACACAGGAAACCTACGAGGATGTTCGATTTATGTTGGATTATTTCCATGTAATGAATGTGCTAAGGCTATTATTCAAGCTGGAATAAAAGAAGTTGTCTATCTTTCCGACAAATATTCAAAGACTGACAGTGTGATTGCATCTAAAACAATGTTAAAGCAATCTGGTGTCACCACCAGACAATATAAAGTCTCAAAAACAGACTTAACAATTCATTATAGCGTTTAAAATAATTATAAATCTAAATAACGGCGTTTTTCTGGATTGTCACTTTGACGAAATAAAACAGCATTATTCCCTATAACCGTCACTAAAATAGCCTTAACTTTAGAAGCTATCTCTATAGACATCTCTTTACGAGCACTTTTAAAATCTACAAATTTTACTTTAATAAGTTCGTGAAAATATAAAGAATCATTTATGGAATCGATAAGCGAATCGGTTATTCCATTTTTTCCTAAATGTACAGACGGCTCAATATGATGAGCCGCCTTTTTTAATAAAGCCACTTGCTTGGCGGTCAATTTTATCATTCTTAAATTCTATACACTAAAAGTCTAGATGTCAATCTCTATCATTCCTTTTTTATGAAGAGATTTTAGAACGATGGATTAGCCGTAGGAGCATTTTGCGAGTTAAGAGCTGCATGTGTATCATAGCCGGTACACCAAAGTGAAGCATCATCGTATTTTACAAATGCATAACCATCGCTTGGATTTATAACGGTTACATTGAAATCATTATTAGCATTCGTTGTCATATAGTTTGCTAAACTAAAAGAATATACTTTATCCTCTGAGATAACAGAACTATCACTTGTTTCCAAATAGGTCCAATTGCGTGTTCTATTTTCGGCAATCGCTTTTCGAGCCTGTGGTAAAGTTGCATCATATATACCAACTCGAATTGCATAAGGAAGTCCAAAACTTTCAGCTGTTCCACTACCACCACGTCCATCACCATTCACATACCAAATTGAAGCTCTGTATTTAAAACCCTTTTTCAATGTAATATTGTTACGTAAATCAACAGAGAGTCCTATGGCCCAACGATTCGTTTGAACTCGTGTAAATTCTTTTGAAGATCCATTCTTCCCTAATTGCCCATTTCTAATTAAATAAGTTTGTGTTCCACTCCTTGCAGAAATAGCATTATTACTTGCTGAAGAATCAAATGGACAATACATAGATTGATATGTCATCCAAATTTGACCAGATTGGTTACTTACTACTCCAGCCATTGATCGTTGTTTCTCATCTGCTCCAGAAGAGTAGAAGAAGACAGGTCCTTGTGGAGAACCTTGCACAAGCGGAAGTGTCGTATTTCCAATTGTAAAATAATAGTTTCCACCACCACTACGAGTCCATTCCCACAACAGTCCCAATACAGGATTTAGTGTCCAAGCAGCGCTAAGCTTATTTTGGTCACTTGGTGTACCCTCTTCAAATCCAGGATCGGTTAACATATTTTGTCCTCCACCATCTAAGGTCGGAGCAGTAACCTTTAATATAAAATACTTCCAAGCCGCATAATTATTTGAGGAATCCTTTACGGAGAAAAATATCTTTTGCTGTCCAGCCTTGTATGGATCAGCTACAGTAGAAATCCCTAGGACTAGTCCTGCCGATAAAGTCGCACCAGAATTATCTGTTACAGTAATTCCAGAATTACTACGAATAATTGTATCTAAATTTACATTGCTTCTAAAATCAACACTAACTCCATCCGTTGTTAAGTCACTTGCAATGGTAATAACAGGGGGTTGTGTATCATTAATGCGAATTGACCGCTCTTGTGACGATGTAGAAAAATTTCCAAGTTTGTCAGCCATTCGATAATTAAAATTAAAAGTACCTACACTTCGGCCTGTACAAATAACTCCGTTTTTCCAAATAAAGGAGCCAGAAGTTAAATCTACCCCAACTCCATCATCAACAGATTCAACGCCAGAATCGACAAAAGTCCCTGAGGTTGCATCTACTTCTTGCGTCACAGATAGATTTCCCCGTAGCGTTATAGAAGGTCCTACAGTATCAACAAAAAGTGAATCTTGACCAACAAGCCCTTTTCTACCGAATTTATCTACACCGCGGACATAAAAAATATTTTCTCCCTGTTGTAAATTTTGCATTTTTTTTGTCGTGGTTAGAAGATCTAAATCTTGCCAATTAGTAGACGTACTTGGTTCTTCATTCATAAGATATTGCCAATAAATAATTTCTCCTGTTATTCCCGAGTCTATCCAACTCCAAGAAGGAGATAAATCATTCGTCCAAAGGCGTTTATCTTGAGGAACAAGGCGTTTATCTGCTGCAATTGAGGGGCTAAGAATGGGTGCTAAAGGTAAAGTTTTATCGACCTCTAATGAAAAAGTTGTAAAATTACTCCAATTTCCTTCATCATCTTTCTCTTGAACTTCCAAAAGATATAATCCATCACTCAAAGGGAAAATTTTTACAGAATACTTAAATTCTCCTATTCCACCTGAACCTACTGCTGTAGAGAACTCAAATTCAATATTCTCATCTTGAAGTAAATAATTAGGAATTAAATCTGTTTCTAAGTTTAATGGCACAACATTAGGATTTAAGAGGGGTTTTTCCACCGATGCAGTTCCTCGTAAAGAGAGAGTCGTGATCGAAGCTTCAACCGCTAAATGATTACTTGTAATTGACAGATTTTGCATGAAAGTTTTTTCTACAGATGAATTAAATGCAATTTGCAAATCTACTGTAGCATTACTTTCAATTGTCAATGGAAATGTTGGCGCAGTCCCTTCCCACGAAAATGGAGAAGCGAGTCCATCGATAGAACTAATTACTAGGTCCGAAAGACCTCCATTAGCAAGAGTAATGG
>CAYJGX010000061.1:0-1946 GCA_964369795.1 uncultured Spirochaetaceae bacterium | reverse complement strand
ATTTTTTCATTTACTCCAGCAACAGCGAAAATATTCTGATAAGAATTTTGATCTATAAGCAATACATCATCTCCACTAATTTCTAGCCGAGGTTTACTTGCTGGAACTCCTTCTCCAATCACAGTAAATAAAAATGATGGAACACTCAAGTCATTTGATAAAACGGATATATAGCTAGCATCTTTTTCTTCAAGAGCAATTGTATATGTCAAGTTGATTGTTTTAGAAGTATTTGGAGTAACAACAAAAGAAGTTTCATTAAAAGAAAACTGATCATTAGATGAAATAATATCCTTTATCTCTAAATTAGCTCTACCATCATTTTTAATTTGAATCGGTAAAATTTGCTCATCTCCAATTTCATTATATCCAGAATCAAACTCTGAATTATTAAAAATTTCTTGGTTGGAGATCTCAACCGATAATACAGGCCCCGTATTAATGACCCCAGTGCCTGCTAAATTAATCGAAAATGTACCTAGCGATGTTTTTATAATAAGATAGTCGCTATATAAAGTTGCATCCGTTGGGGAAAACAAGAGTAGGAGTTCCTCATTTTTAGCATTTACATCTAGAGTTATAGGAAAAATAGGCAAATTTACCCAATTAAAATTAATCCCTCTTTGAAAAGAAATATTTTCAACAATGAGTTCTTTTGATGATATGTTTTGAAAACCAAGCAAATATTCACTAGAACGACCAACAGGCGTTTCTTGAAACAGTACATTTAAGTTATTCGGTTGATATACTAAAAGCCCACTAGATTCTACAAGATCAATAACCTCAGACTGAGCATTTGTCGAAAGTGATAATTCAGAGGAATAGATAGTTTCATTTCCTAAGAAGCGAAAGTCGACCGAAATAAGACCCGTTTTTCCGTAGGATTTATCAAAATGGTATAAGAAAAAATCAAATTTTTCACCTCCAGATACAACGTATGGAAAATAAATCATTGAAGATAAATTCTCCTCCTTTAGAAAAATAAAACTCTTTTCAGAAGAGCGAATATTCGTAATTTCTATAACACTCTTCCCCTGATTAACAAATGCAAGTGGAAGATAACCCGCATTATGAGAATCAATCTTGAGTTCTTTTGCACTAGCATCCGCAATAAATTGAAGTGAACCTGCATTCTCATCATTCAAGCAACCAAAAAGAAATGACAACATAATAATAGTTAATAATAATTTCTTCATAACACCCCCAATCTAATCAAAAAGATATTCAATTGTAAAATCGTCATAAAATAATGACCCCCCATTTTTACCCGAATCTGCTTCAGGAAATAATCCTGTATTACTATCATCTTCGCCTGCCTTAAATAATCCAATCAAACATTCCGTTTTATTATTCACAACAAATGTTGCAGTTAAGGTTTGCCATTTATTATAACTACCAGCAACTGTAGTTCTCGATGTTGTGATGTCCGATATCATATAACCAGTAGAAAAATAATTTAGAGTTCCTACTTGATTAGGATCCCCCAAAGAAGCTGTTAATTCGTCTATCTTGAGTCCAACATTCCCTTCAAAAAAATTATTCGTATCAAACACTTTACATGTCACACGATATTTTTGGCCTTGTATAATAGGAATTTTTTGATAGGTCCAAACTTGATATCCTAAAATATCATTAGTAGGACCTGATGTATATGATGCGGAACCAATTTTAAAATACATTTCTCCATTAGGGGGTGTTGGACCACCTGTGGGTTCTTGGTATTCTGATGATGTAGGTTTAAGAATACGAACAAGTTCCTCATCTGTAGAATGAACATTGGATGTTATCCAGTCTCTACTAATATTTGATTCTCTAAAATAAGAACCATTCGCATCCGTATAAGCCCATTTATCGCCCCACGTAGCGTTGCCATAATTGATATAGTATTTTGCTTCAAATCCCCACGCTCCACCTCCATAGCCTGCTTCAAAACTTGGATCTTTGAA
>CAYJGX010000060.1:3532-13617 GCA_964369795.1 uncultured Spirochaetaceae bacterium | reverse complement strand
AACTAGCAAGTTTAACTTTCCAATTTTCAATAGCTAAAGATGTTGATAAATTAAAATCGTCATCATTTGAAACTTTGAAAGTTGAATGCATAGACAAGTCAATTGTACTAGCGCTGTTTTCGCCATTGTTGTCTGCTTTCAGATTATCATAATTGATAAAATTTCGTCGTGGTTCTTCTGCAAAAGTAGCTAATGTAGCAACAAGTGCAACTGCAAGGGTGAAAATCCTTTTTTTCATTCTAACTCCTCCTCTGGTTCAAGATGATCCTCTTCCGAAGGAATCATTCCCGTTTTCAAATCTTGGTCACTGTTAAATAGTTCGATTCCATTTACAGTAACAACAAGACCCTGTAACCAGTTAAAATTTTGTTCTAAATTATATTTCAAAACCTCTACTGATCGGTCAACCGTATAACGGTGTTCTGATTCGTATAGGATGAAATCCGTTGGTAATTGGATATTTACTTTATCATTGATGACTAGGACTGATTTAGCTTTTAGACCTAGCGGAAAAATTCCAAAGCATTTATCCCGCAATTCCTCGTTTGGGCCGAGCCCTAATTGTTTTACAAGTTCATTCACCTTCATTTCTTTGGATGATTCATTTGCAACAATTCGTTCTCGGCTAACCATCTTTCCCTCTTCTCTTGCATGTGGAAAAGATAATATCAAACGATCACTATTATTTTCGGCAATAATTCCAAAAACAAAAGTAATAAAAAAGAAAATTATCAAAAAAAATGCAATTAATGCCAATAATACCCGTCTATCACGGCTCCATTCCCCTAATCGGACCTTATTTATCATTTACATACTCCTTTTTTATAGTAAATCCATTAGATAATTCATATTGTTGTATAAACTGATGAATTCCATTATACACCCCCACAGAAAGATCTGCCCTATATTCTTTCGTATCTAGCAGATTTGCCTCTTCTTTATTTGAAAGAAAACCTAGTTCAATCAATACCGATGGCATCTTAGCATGACGAACGACATACCATTCTTCATCTCGTATTCCACGATTAGGACTTCTTCCATCAATCTTAACTGCCATCTCATTTAAGATGGATTTTGCTAATTTTACACTTTCGACAGAAGTTTCCTCATCTAAAAGTCGATTTAATATGTGCACCACTCCCGCTTCTTGCAGGTTTTCTTTCATTTTATCGGTTACCATATCACGTTCGACCTCGGGAGAAAGATACCAGACCTCAAATCCTGTTGCCTTATCGTTGATTGCTGAATTTACATGGACAGAAATAAACAAAACAGAGTCGTTTTCTCCCATTTCGACCTTGTTCGCTAGGGCTGTGCGTTCGGGCAATGTCGGATAGGTATCTCCTGAACGGGTCAGCAATATTCGTTTTGCAGGGTACTGTTTTTTAAGCATAGCATAGACTTGCAAGACAACATCTAGGGCAATATCTTTTTCTTGCAATATTTTACCATTTACTTTAAATCGACTGCAAGCCCCTGGATCACTTCCTCCATGACCTGCGTCTAAAATAATGGTGGTCACTTTTTGTAAATCGGATTCACTAATATCAAATGAATAAAACTCTTTTCTTATTGCAGCGACTGCTTTATCTTCTAGTAAAATTTCGTTATTCTTGCCTCGCCTAATTGTATCGACATTGATTCTGTGCTGATAATTTCTTAGAAGCACATTGGTATCTGGCTTTATCTGGAGAATGTTTTCACCTTTTTTTAGATACCCAATATCGCGCCAATAATCCCATGAAATTTCTACTCCTAACTCTTTAGCTAGGTCTGAAAGTTGCACAGCTGCACCAAAAAGAGGAAAAAACATCAACAGTATAAATAAACAAACAAATATTTTACCTTTCATTTTTATTGCTAAACTAGCCACTCCTCATGTTCGTCTATGGCGCCTAAGAGCCAAATCAGCCCCTGACGGCCTCCACGCGATAAAACCTTTTTAAAGATATCCCCTTTCAATTGCATGATATCGCTTTTGAAAACTCCTTTTTGGGTTGCTATAATTCCTTCATCTTTTAGTTGTTTCCAAAGTTGAGAAAGATTTCGCCCTTCCCAGTCCACCGAAATAGAATTAAACGGATTTTCTTTGATAACAAATTGAAAGCACTCTTTCTTTTTTTTCGGATTATTTTTGACATATATTGAATATGAATTTTCATCGGGTGAGTTTAGATGGAAGACAGGTGGAATTTGAGCCTCATTCTTGCCTTCGATTAAATATTGATAGGTTTGAGGGTCGCTTGTTTTTAGTTGTATCGTAATTTTTTGTAAAAATGAATAGGCTTGGTCTTCTAATTTTTTTCTATCTTTTCCTTTTAGAATGATATTTCCGCATTTTTCGACATTATTTGCGGGAAATTTGACTTTATCGCCCTCTTTTATTCGCAAAAAAAGATCCATTAGCAATGGAAAATTTTTACGATTAGGTAGCGTGATTGATTCTACGGTTCCTGGCAAGGAAATAAAAGCCTTTTCTAGGGAAATAAATTCATACTTAAATTGGGGTGGATTAATATCGATGCCCATTGCAATTTCTATCGCTTTTTGGGTGAGTGGGAAACTTGTAGCATAGGGGAAAGTCCATCCTGACATATATCCGCCACTCAGTCGGGCTGCAATTTCGCCGATATAGGCAGAGGGCTTTCCCGATTCATATCGTATTTTTATATCCCCCTTTGCAACGCCATTTTCAATCCCGAGTGCAGCCACGCCTTCTTCAAAGGTGGTGGTGAGGATTTGCAAAAGGGTCTTGTCAAATTTTTCGGGATCTGCTGGCATTGTGTGGCCCATTTCGATAAAATAGGGAGGAAAAAAGATATGCCGTTCTGCGAGTCCCGTCAGATAGACTTTCCCATTGACGACTAGAGAATCGATACTAAATTCTGGACCGTCGATATACTCTTCGACAATCACTTCGCCTGTTCGAGAATACTTTTGTGCATCTTGAATAGATAAATAGAGCTCCTCTTTATTTTGACTCAGGCGAATGCCTCGCCCTCCCATGTTATCCACAGGTTTAGTTACAAGAGGAAATCCAATTTCACTAATTAGAGTTTCAAGTTTTGCCTCTATACTATTTTCTTTAAATTCAATTCGTGTAAATTTCGGTATTGCAACACAATGAGTTTTAAAAGCTTCCCGCATTAGGCCTTTGTTACTTGCCTTCATTGCAGTATCAATTGAAATTCCTGGTAGATTGTAGTAAGCGGCGACCTTCGAAACGGTCAAGGAAAAATCTGTTGCGGCGGTAAAAACGCCATCAAGCCCAAATTTAGCATCCCACTCTTTTGCAGCTTCAATTACTTCATCTGGATATTTTAAATCGGCTACTTTAAAGTAGTCAGCTTCACTCACTCCAATGGCACAAGCGCTGCCATCTACCACACAAACACGGTAGCCTAATTTTTTTGCTGCTTGAATCGCAACCACTTGCATTAAACCAGCACCTAGAATAAGAATCGTTTTATTTTTCAATCTTTTTTTCCTCTAGTACTGCATAACATTCAAAGGTATCACCTTTTTCAAGCAGTGAACAGCATTTAGCAATAATCCCTCTTAAGCACCTTGGAAGTTTGGGCCAAGCCCGCTCGGGATGGATTCCTGTACTTTTTATGCGAATATCTGTAAATCCTCTAGCCTTTAATTCTGTTCGAGAAATTTTTGGATTAATGATAAAATAATGATCCTTTGGGCTTGCTTCTAGAAATTTCTTTATATCTTTTTTTCCACTTAGTCCTGAAAAAGATGGGGTTGAAAAGGCAAGAACTCCGCCTTCGTTTAATATTTTAGGGATTAAATCCCAAAGAAAATCTAGAGAGGGAAAGTGCTCTATGACATACCATAGGGTAACCACATCCCATTTCTTTCCATTGTTTAATGCAAGAAGCTCTTTTTACAAATTGCTACAAATCCTTTTTGCTCTAAATACTGTGTAGCATTTTTTGATATATCAACCCCAGCAACTTTCCAACCTAAATCTTTTGCAGCACAGAGAAAATGTCCATAGGCCGCCCCTAAATCTAGCAAGTTTTTACTTGTATTACCTGCCTCTTCTCCCTGTTTTTTAATATAGAGCTTCTCAATTATTGTGCATCTTTCTTTTCCCATCTGATAAATATGTTCATAATCATCTAAATAATTTTTTCCATATTGTTTTTCATAATCTTCAAAAAAATAGTTTTCATTATATTCAAAATCAAGCGATCTAAAATTTTTATTTAACAAAGTATGACACTTAGAACATTTCATGAATGTTTGATAAGGTATTCGATGAATACTCGTAAAACTTCTTTCACCACAAAAGGAACAGTCTATTACTTTTGGTGAATGCAATAAGCCTAGATGACCGCTGATATTTTCTCTTTTATTCAATACCAAATTTTGAATTTTGGTATTTTGTGGAGTAATTTCATTTGATTCTAGCTGTTTTTTTATTTCCTTAATAAGAGCTGGAAGTTGATTCATCTTCCAACTTAAAAAATTTCCTTTTAGAGCTAACGCATGGTGATATTTTGATGGTTCAAGCAAGAATAGGGGTTTATCGAGACTTGTGGCTTCATAGGCGGTGATTCCAAATGAAGTTAAAACGAGTCTGCTGTTTTTTATAAACCTTAATAATGAATTTGGGGCCAATTCCCATCTAATTTTTCCATAATGGACTCGATTTGCAAAAGTACTAAAATGTCCTTTATAATTTGCACCTAAAACCACGCATATTTTATAATCAACCATACAAGCTAACGGTAATGCCCGTAATAGATGAGTCACTAAATCTTCTGGATCTTCCCCTCCAAAACTGATAAGTAGATCACATCCATCAAAGGAATCTTCATCGGAACGATTTTCCATCTCTGAATAAAAAACTGGCGAAACATCAACATTACTTTTTTCTTCTAGAAAATTAGGGAGTGAATCTATTATATAATCGGCCGTCTTTCGCAACTCACCACCCTCATCTAGTGAAATGATTGGTTTAGCTAGGGCCTTTATTTTTTCTGGCACAAGATTACATTCTCTTTGATCGACAATAATCCATTCTACAGATGATTTATGACAATCCATCAAAAAAGGAGGCAAATCGAAGCCCGTTTTTTCAACAAGTCTTTTAAATTTTTCTGGTTCTTCGGCATAAAAAGCGCTATTTTTTATTTGCTTAGCAAGTCTAAGGGAGCGCATAAGGTGGCCTAACCCATTTCCCTCTCTGACTGACGGATAAAATAAAAATTGCGGGGGCTCTGGAGCATAAGGAACAAATTCTTCGATTTTAAGTGGTTTCCCCTTATATAGTTGGTCAAAAATCCTTTCGACATTTAGGTAATCTTCGACTTGATCGATGGTAACACTCAAATTTGGAAAATACCATTTAGAGGGTGCTTTTTCTTGTATTATTTTAAATTTATCTTTGTTTGTATATAAATAGGGGCAAACATGTTCTCTGTCGTATAAAGATGTTGCCTCTAAATCTGCTTGAAATAAGGCTTGACTGCGTATCACCTCGATACCGCAGCCAACAGGCATTCCAAGGAGTCCTACATAGTCGGCATCATGCTCAAGAAATAACTCTTTCGCATAAATAGCTGCCTCTGCACTAACAAGTGGGTTATCCGCAGTTGCGCGGATGATAATTTCTGAAGGATAGCCACGCGATGCCATCACAAATCGTTTTAAAACATCATTTTCTGGTCCTACAAAAATTCTAAAGCCTAATTTATGAGCTAGTGAGTTTAATACAAGGTGACTTTTCTCATCGACAACCAAAAGATATTCATCTGCGGGAATCTCTAATAGTGCTTCCATTGCTAGTTCAACAACTGTCTTTCCTTGTATCTTGTTTATTACTTTATATGGCAACCGAGTAGAACCTAAGCGTGCCTGAAGCATGACCACTGTTTTCATTTTTTTTCCTCATCCCACTCTTTGACCACTTGAATTGCAGATTTCAATACCAAATGTTGATATTTATCGATTTCTTTACGCAGTAGATTAAATTTTTTCCATTTAGCAAAGAGCCCGTCATGCGTTCTAAAGCGAATAAATTTACTAATAGGAATATATTTTTTATATTTTTTGAAATGCAACGCTAAATTTTTAAGATAAAAGCGAACATAATTTTCATCGATAGTAGTATCGAGTACTGGAATAGTGTTGTTATAAATGAGTCGAAACAGTAAATCTGATGTTGAGTCAAGCCCTTGCATATAACCTCGAAAACCGAAGTCTAGCAATTGAAAATAACTTGATTTATATTCGGCATCAAATCCACCTAAGGATTGAAATTTATTTTTGTTATAAAAGCCACAGTAATCGAAGGGGAAAATGCTTTTATCGTGTTTTGCTGAAAATATTTGATAGATGACTTTTAAGCGATTGCGACGATAAAAAAGAGGGATCCCAGCAGTGGGGATAATTTCGTTAGAATTTTTACAACAAATTGGAGAAATAAAAAGGCTCTCAGATGCTTTAATGCGTTCAATCGCCTTTGCCCCTATCGAAGATTCTTGAATACTTATATCATTCCATAAGACAAGCACCCATTGATTATGCGCTTCTGAAATAGCAATATTAATGGCTTCTCCTGCAGATATTTCTTTTTTCGGTACGATAAAACGCATCGTGTCAAAACGTTCTAAGTAGTTTTCAATTTCATAGAAAGTCTCGGGGGGTTCAACAGAGATGATATCCTTTATATCTAGCTCCTGTAGTTGAGCAAACTGGGTATCTTTCCAAATCCGCTCACCTCTGTTTAATACGACTACAGAAAAAGGAATATGTGATTCTTTTGCTAACTGTCTATTCCCTACTACGGTATATACGGAAGGTTCCATATTAGAAGTTAAAGGTGTAGTATTCATCACAGCCTCCACAAATTCCTAGATATTCTTTTCTACATTGAGCTTGATAATTGATGAAGCCTTTTGCGAACAAGCAGTCAATTTTTTCTGTGAATACATTTCCAAGATTAAATGATAACTCGTAGTCATCGGAGCAGAAGGTCACTTTCCCATCGTAGGCAATGTGAAGTTCTCGCTTTAGGTGCCAGCAAGGTTCTCTTCGTATGGGGGACAAGTCAACTACTTTTTTGTCTAACTGTCGCCCGCTAAAGGAATTATATTTTTGAACGATGACTTGTCCCCGCTCCTTCCAATAATGCCAGAATTGTGCTAAATCCTCTTCGTTTTGGGTCGATCTAACCGATTGTATATAGGCATTTTGTCCGAATTTTTGGCTAATTTCATGAGCAAATGCAAAGGCTTCATCAAATCCCTCTCCGCGCATTTCTTTATAGAGTTCGGGGGTATTTGTATCTAATGTTACAATCCAAATAATTCTATCTTTAAATTCACTTGCTAAGCTATCTATCACTTGCATATCCCAGCCAATGCCAGTTGTTTCTATTAACAATTGAAAATCTTCATATTCTAATGTGGCTCGTATAAAATCATCAATATTTGGATGAAAAGAAGCATCACCCCAAAGGCCTAATGCGATGACAGCTTCACCAAAGAATTCTGAGATATCAGACAAAAGTGTTTTATATTGAGTAAGTTCCATTCGTTTTGCTTTTTCTTCGCTGCTTTTTTTACTCCATGGCAAATAACTACAGGGGTGCGGATAAGCGGAGTCAATTTGAACGGCATAATAGGCTGGAATTACCCGTAAAATTTCTGGATTTTTGTCGATATAATTACATATTACTTGCGATGATAAATTTTCTCTTGTTAAAACGGCTATTTTTTGAGCAAGTAAAAAATTTAGCTTATTTTTTAGGTGAAAATCGACTCGCAACAGGGATAAATCTTTATCTGGGATATCCGTTTCAATATCAAACGAATTAATATCTAGTGCAATGAGATCAAAAAGTGACGCCCGTTCTGCTAGCGAAATAGATTTTGCCTTCTCTTGCTGAGAGAGCACTATTAAAGCTTCTATTATCTGCGTTGAAATGAGCTCTAATCTTAATCCAAAAGGAAATCCATCGGCGTTTGCATAATCAGATCGATATTTTTCAATTTTTTCTGCCATCTCTAGGGTTGCGTCAAAATCTAAAAAGGGAGTATCTCCATCGCCATAGGCAATATAATGACTACTGCTTCGATTAAAACTTTGCAGTATTTCGCTATTTGAAAATGAGTCATTCTCTGGCTGTAAAATTTGAAATCCAAACGAAGAGAGTTTCGCCTGAATTTCGTTTAAATAGAAATTTTCTTCAATACTTTTGGCATTTGGCATAAAAGCGAAGAATTCTTCAAACTTTTTTTTATTTTGCGTTAATCGCTCTAGGAGAATATCTAGTCCACAGCGATTGCTTTCTAAAGGTTGTACTAGATATTTTTTTGATGACAAAAAATTTAAAAATAGAGATAGTTTCATATTTTAGTATCGGCTAGTTTTAAGGGGAGTTAAAAATAATTCTTATTATCATCATTGAAATTTCGTCTAAAATAAGATATTTTAAGGTGATGGATTTATTTAGTCAATTTGAAGAAGCCCCAATTTTTACAGTCTCAGAAATTACAAGCAAATTAAAATCGCTTATCGAAAAGCGGTTTTCTTTGGTGACGGTTACAGGCGAAATCTCAAATTGTCGACCTGCCTCTTCGGGGCATCTTTACTTTTCGTTAAAAGATAATAATGCCGTTTTATCGGCTGCTATGTTTAGAGGGCAACTTTCTCGCCTCTCTTTTGTGCCAAAAGATGGGCAGAAAGTGACCATAACGGGGAATATTTCCCTTTATGAACCTCGGGGGAGCTACCAGATTATCTGCCATAGCATGCTCCATGCGGGAGAAGGTGATTTACTTGCAAAACTAGAGGAACGCAAGAGGCGACTTGCTGAGGAAGGATTATTTGACGCAAGTCGCAAACAAATTATTCCGAAATTTCCTAAAAAAGTGGCTATCATTACCTCTCCAACGGGAGCGGCCTTACAAGATGTTCTTAATGTCATGAAACGAAGAAGAAGCGGAAGTATTGGGTTGCAAATTTTTCCTGCCGTGGTACAAGGCGCTGACAGTGCAAAAAGTATAGTCCACCGCATAGAACAAGTTAATTTATGGAATTGCGCCGATGTCATTATTTTAGGCCGTGGTGGTGGTTCCATAGAAGACCTTCTCTCTTTTTCGGAAGAAGAGGTTGTACGCGCTGTGGCTGCATCTAAAATCCCGATTATCTCTGCCGTTGGACACGAAATCGATTTCCCACTATGCGATTTCGCTAGCGATTTAAGGGCGCCGACTCCGTCGGCTGCTGCAGAAATGGTCACCACAGAAAGCGAAGCTCTTTACGAAAAGCTTTACGACAAACGCAAGGAACTCAAAATCGCCATCCGTACTCGCCTCTCTACTGCTAGACAGCGCTACAACGCCATCAACACAAGCGAGATGAAACACCACCTCCAAAACCGTATCAACACCTTGCGACTCAAACTAGACCACTCAACCGACTCCTTAAAACATCAAATTCTACAAAATATTCAAACTAAGCGAAATAGACTCAATATAATATCACAAGCCCTACAAGAAAATTCTCCCGAGAGTTATCGTCAAAAAGGCCTTGTGCGTGTCAAAAGCAACGGCAAACAAATTGCCTTTGCCCGCGAATTACAACCCCATCAACAAATCCAAATAGAATGGACAGATGCAACGGTAGAAGCAACTGTCAACGAGGTAAAACCATGATCAATATCGAAGAAGCATTTGAAAAACTCGAAACCATCAACGAACAAATTCGGGATGCCTCCATCCCACTCGCTCAAACAGCGACACTATTTGAAGATGGAATGAAATTATCGAGCCAAATTGAAGAAGAACTTAACTCGCTAGAAAATCGAGTTGAAATTTTAACACAAGCTCCAGAAAACAGGGACGAACTTCCACAATTTGTCTCTTTTTCGGACGAAGAATAAAAGGAAGGACCCTATGGCAAAATATCAAAACCTAGATGATTGCGCAGCTTTTCGAAAGCTCCAACTCTCTCCTCTTGCAGATTTAACGCAGGAATTAACCGCAGAACGTATTAGCAAATACGAAGCAACAATTAACTCCGAGCTCAGTTTTAACTACGCTTGTGCTCCTATCACCGAC
>CAYJGX010000060.1:0-3522 GCA_964369795.1 uncultured Spirochaetaceae bacterium | reverse complement strand
TTCTTAGACGATATATGTGAGACTGATAAAAGATTAATAGAAAAATATAAGGAATTGCTTGCAGGCGAAATGATTAATACCGGAGAAAAACGCAAAGTTTTACATCAGCTTTCTCGAGGGGAATGTAATGGTAAAGTTATCGAGAATGGCAAAGACTTAGGTGCATTTTATAACGAGCAACTAGAGCGTTATTCAAACTTTGCTAACGAAGTTCATACTGGAAAAATTAAAGGTTCGACTGGAAAGGCATTTAAACAAGTGGTACAAATTGGAATCGGGGGTTCGGACTTAGGACCTAGAGCGATCTATCTTGCTCTTAAAGGCTATGCCGCTGCCAACAATTGCGAAAAAATGCAGGCTGCCTTCATTTCCAATGTCGATCCAGACGATGCAAACGAAGTGCTAGAAAATATCGACTACGAGACGACTTTATTTATTCTTGTCTCAAAAAGTGGAACCACCCAAGAAACTTTAGCAAACCAGAATTTCGTTTTCGAAAAGATGAAACTAGCCAATATCTCGGGACTCGTTCCAAGTGCTCACATGATTGCCGTAACCAGCGAAACATCGCCTCTAGCGGGCTCTAGCGACTATCTAGACAGTTTTTACATAGATGACTATATTGGTGGCCGTTTTTCTTCATGCAGTGCCGTTGGTGGCGTTGTTTTAAGCCTTGCCTTCGGTGGCGAACTTTTTAAGGCCTTCTTAGCGGGTGCACATGAAGCCGATATGGCTGCCTTAAATCCAAATCTCACGCAAAATGCAGCCCTTTTAGACGCCTTAATTGGTGCCTTCCAACGATTACACGGGCTCTCTTCTACTGCCGTCCTTCCATACAGTCAAGCGCTAAGCCGCTTCCCTGCCCATCTTCAACAAATGGATATGGAAAGCAATGGAAAATCGGTCAACCGAAAAGGCGAAGAGGTCACCTACCTAACGGGACCTGTTATCTTTGGCGAAGCTGGTACTAACGGACAACACTCCTTTTATCAATTGTTGCACCAAGGAACCGACACTATCCCATTGCAATTTATTGGCTTTAAAAATAACCAACGTCGTTTTGACCTCGAAATGGAAGGTTCTAACAGTCAAACCAAACTAAACGCTAACCTTGTGGCTCAAATTATTGCCTTTGCCCTTGGCCATACCGACGAAGACCCAAACAAAACTTTTTCAGGAAATCGTTATTCTACCTTAATTTACGGCGACCTCTTATCTCCAAAGGCATTAGGTGCCCTCCTTGCTCACTTTGAAAACAAGGTGATGTTCCAAGGTTTCATCTGGAATCTAAACTCTTTCGACCAAGAAGGGGTTCAACTAGGCAAGAAGTTAACAAGCAACGTTCTTGCGGGCAAAATGAGCGACTCCCTTAAATTGTTTGCAGGAAAATTGGGATTATAGTTTTTTAGGGCAGATGAATTTATCAGACATCCTGTCTTTTCATCTGCACTGCTCCATCCTTGGTGCTTGGGGTTCCTAACCTAGCGGTTAGGCGCGCCTTTCCAGGGTTCCGTTTTTTGGCAGTTCTTTAATACTACGAACTGCCAAAAGAACTCGGGCTTCGCCCGACCTTCCAAGCCACTAACCCATTTAACCAACAAAAAACTCCACTTTTAACGGTGGAGTTTTTTGAACTTTTTTTAATAATTATTTATTCTTTTTTGACAATCTTGTTAACCGCATCTTGAATAGCAATTGCGATTACTGCCGAACTTGCTGTGGCACTAGTGACTGCATCGACAACACCTTCAACCTTTCCGCCATCATGATGGTCTCCAGGATCTTCGGCAGGTTTTGCAACAATACTTAAAACCTCTTCGGTTGTAAGCCCAACAAATTCGCTTATGTAAGCATCTCGAATCGAGTCACTCCATGCATCCCAGCTTCCCGTATGATAATAACCCCGAGTAGGATCTATTACTACTTGAGTTAAAATACCTTCTTCTATGGAAACTGTTACATAAGCCGTAAAGTTTTCATTATAATGCCAAACGTTTTTTCCATATCCCTCTGCTGTTTCAAGCTCAGAGATAGCAGGTTTATCATCACAACTTACTACTGCGAAGCAAGCTATTATTAGAATTAAAAAAGATGTCAATTTCGTTTTCATATTATATCCAAAATTATTCTTTGATTAACATACCATTCATTTCAGCATTAACACCAACCATACTTTGAATAATTTCATATGTTGAATCAGTAAGTATTGTATCTGTATAATTTCCTAGGACATTCTTTTTGCCATTGAAAATAAGAGATACTTCATTACTTGAATCGACGAAGACAAATCCACTTTCTGTAAACAAACTTCCCATTCCAAATACTGTAATTTCTGGAGTTAATTCGTTATCGGCTGCAAGTTGTTCGTCTGTATGAGGTGCTCTGTTATATGGATCTTCATTTGTTGGAGAGCTAGTAGTATAATTTGCACGTTTCATATTAACAAGACTTTGAGTAAACTCTCCGGCAGCAGTAACATCTAAGTTAACTTGTCCTAAAATTTTAACTCGACCATCTGCATCAAGAACGGATTTTCCACTTTCTACCCATCCATCAAAAGGAACACCATACCAAATTTTTGTATAGGAATAGCTTCCGGCAATACCTGCGTGAGTAGTTTCATCAAAGTCATTATCGACAATTACATAAACAATTGCTGACGCTGGACCTGTCACGTCTGGGTAAATTGGCATAGCCGCTGGCACTGTCTTTTCTGCTTGTGATTTAACTGTAATAGTTGTCACCCCTTGACCAACCGCAGTAATTTTACCTGTTGGATCGACAGTTGCAACAGATTCATCTGCTGATTCACAATAGAATGCATAGTTTTTATCGGTAACATCTGGAAGAATTACTATGGGTGTAAGCGAATATGTAGAACTTAAATCTAAACTAACAGTAGAACCAGTAGTAACAGAAAGAGTTACAGCAAATTCTGAATCTACCTTTACTTCACAGGTAGCAGTATAATCACCATATGCTGCACTCACGTTAACAGTTCCATTTTCGATTGCAGTTACAACTCCATCTTTAGAAACGGTTACAATCCCCTCTTCGGATACTGTCCAAGTCGCCTCAACTTCAGTTGTATCGACCATTGCTACCACCGTTTGGGTTTCGCCAATTTGTGCTAATGTAAGCGATGTATTGTCTAGCGAAAATTTACCGGTAAGTAATTGATCTTCTGGATCTTTAGGATCATCACAACCAATGACTGAGAAAATTAGCATAAGGGATGCTAAAAGCATTAATAATTTTTTCATGAAAAACCTCCTATATTTTGCTTTATTCATGTTAAGAATATTTAACTAATATCGATAGCAAATGTCAACAGTTTTGTTAAAATTATTTAACTTTTTTTCATAATTTTCATCATTTGCGCCATTTTTTCTTTATTGTCACGCTTAGGAGGTTCCGCTGTACCTAGCGTTACATCTAAGATCTCTTTAATAATTAAATCGGATATATTATTTCCCCATTTATCCCCTTTTGTCGTTAGGATATGAACACCTTTTTCGTATA
>CAYJGX010000059.1:13259-13943 GCA_964369795.1 uncultured Spirochaetaceae bacterium | reverse complement strand
ATAAATGGATTTTTCCCTATAGATGTTACTGAACTAGGGATGCGTATGCTTTTTAAACTTTTACAATATATAAACGCACTATCACCAATTGTTGTAACTGTATCGAGGATAAATACTGTGGATATGGGGGTATCAATGAATGCACGAGAACCAATTGTTGTAACGGGAGTACCACCAATGGATTTTGGAATAGTAACAACGTCAGTAGTACCATTATATTTTGTTATCGTGCCTGTTGCTAGATCAAAGGTAAAATCGTTTTCTGCGTTACAGACCGCAATGGTTGCTACCCTGCTAGTTATGCTAGCGGTTTTAGTTCCGCCATCTTTGTTGTCTTCAATAGTGTTTGTTGCCACCACATAGTAGTAAACTATACCACGCGTATCGGTAGCAGGGTTGAAGCTTGCGTTGACTTCGCCCTCGAGTATAGTGGGTGTGTCGGTATTTTCCTCGTCGTTGCTGTACCATTGGTAGGTTATGGTGCCACTGTCTGTTACCGTTGCCGTTGCATTTAGGGGTACTGGCGCTGCTTCTTGAAATGGATATTGAATATCGCTTAACTCATTTTCAAAAACAGGTGCAACTGCGTTTACCTTTGCAGGGGGCGGATCTGGTGTTTCATTGCCGTTTGGGCAAGCGGTTAGTGCGATAGAGCACATTAGTACAAGTAAGGCAAAAAGCCAT
>CAYJGX010000059.1:12569-13249 GCA_964369795.1 uncultured Spirochaetaceae bacterium | reverse complement strand
TTTGCTAACCGAGAAGGTTAAAGAAATGCTAGCTATTAGAATTTTCTTCTGGTATGGCTTTGAATTTACCTTTAGCATAAATACTGTCTCCGTACTTTTGTGAGTATGCTTCTACACTGTCTTTTGGTACATAAATATTTTGCAAACTAAAACATAGGTGAAATATAGCTCCGTATTTTATTGTTGGTGGATTAACTGCGTGAAAGGTGATATTTACTAAGTTTTTCAAGCGATAAAAAGCAGGATACCCAATTGTTAGAACGCTATCTGGGATAACAAGCGCTGTAAGGACTGAATTTTCTAAAAATAGACTGTCTCCAATTGTAGTCACCCCTTGAGGGACACTATAACTATTCTCTGTCTTTCCTAAAGGATAAGACAAAATCGTCTTTTGGTCGTGGGTGAAAAGAACACCGTCTATCTCCATATAGGCAGTGTTGCCACTATCAACCTTTATCTCTTGTAAATCTGTACAGTCATCGAAAGACTCTGAACCGATTGACGTGACGCTATTTGGGATACTAATGCTAGTTAAACGAGTACAACCACTAAACGCATACGAACCGATTGACGTGACGCTATTTGGGATAATAATGCTAGTTAAACTAGTACAACCACTAAACGCACTTGAACCTATTGTCGTTACACTATTTGGGATAGTTATACTCGTTAAATCACAC
>CAYJGX010000059.1:0-12559 GCA_964369795.1 uncultured Spirochaetaceae bacterium | reverse complement strand
CACTAAACGCCTGTGCCCCGATTTCCGTGACGCTATTTGGGATAATAAAATTACCTACTTGTTTATTATTTGAAAATATTAAAAGAGTCTTTTTATCTTTGGTATAAAGATTGCCTTCTATGCTAATGTATTCTGTATTCCCACTTTCAACCTCTATCGATTCTAATTTAGGGCAATTACCAAATACTGAAATTTCAATCTTTTTCACACTCGCAGGAATGGTAAAAGTCGTTATTTCTTGACACGAATAAATTGCTTCGCTCTCTATTGTTAATAAGGAATCTGGGAAAATAATACTAGTTATGTCAGTAAATCTAAATGCATTTTTTGCAATATTGGTTATTGTATTGCCCCCTATTGATCTTGGAATCACGACTACTCCAGTTTTAGGACCAGTATAGCCTGTAATAGAGTTGCCATTTACAGCGAAATGGCTTTTGGGGTTAGTTACAGAGATGGTTACTAGTTTACTTGTTGTGCTAGTCGTTTTAATTCCGCCGTCTCCATTGTCGACAATGGTATTGGTGATTACTACAAAGTAGTGTTGTATGCCAATTTCAGCGGTTGATGGTGTTAAGGTTGCGTTTGTTTCCCCTTCAATTAGAGTAGGTGTGTCGGTATTTGCCTCGTCGTTGCTATACCATTGGTAGGTTAAGGCGCCACTGTCTGTTACAGTAGCTGTTACACTAAGAGGCGTAGCCACTTCTTCTCCTATTTCATAGTAAATATTACTTAGTTCACTGGCAATAAGAGGCGCTACTGCGTTTACCTTTACAGGTGAAGTTGGATTGCTTGGATTGCTTGGATTGCTTGGATTGCTTGGATTGCTTGGATTGCTTGGGTCTTCACAACTAAAAGCAAACAATACTAGAACACTTGTTAAAAGTATTGTTAAAAATTTCTTCATTATTGTTTCTCCTTAGGAAAAGCATGTTTATAGTGTAAAAAAAAGAAAACGATTTGTCAAGTTTTTAGGCGAGCTATTTTGAGTTTAATGGAATTAGTTGGCGTTTTTATGAATAAACTATCGCGCTCAGGGAGAGGCAAAAGGATTTATCGCCCATCGTGGGCTCCCTTTTGCATCAGCACATCCTTGTGCAAGAGATGGCCCAATGCGCGATAAAGTGACTTCGCCATGGATGGCGTGATGCAGTTGCTAGGACAGGAGGTCCGATAGAGCAACTGCCAGGAAGTGCGATAAACTATCGCGCCACTGCGTGGAAGGGCGCGAAGCGGTTCCTTGGAAATTTAAAAAAGAAAATTTCCAAGAACGGAACCCCTGCAAGGCAGGATCTGCCGTCGTAGACGGCAGAGGCGCCCTACTCCTAAAAAAAAGACCCCCTAGCGAGTAGGAGGTATAGCCGCTAAGAGGTCCTGGTAACCAAAAAGGTTATATTAAAGCAAAGGAGCTTTGTTAGAGCTTTCGATGTCTTGGAAATATTTGTAGGTGCCTACTTTTAGTTCGTAGGTTGCCATTTCGTCACAAACGATAATTGCTTTTGGGTGCATTTGAAGGACAGAGACGGTCCACATGTGGTTAACGCCCTCTTCGACGACGTTTTGTAGTGCTCGCGCCTTGTTGTAGCCGTTTACAAGGATAATAACTTCTTTAGAGTCGGTAACGGTTCCAACGCCGACGGTTAAAGCCGTTTTAGGAACTTTGTTGACGTCGTTGTCAAAGAATCGTGAGTTTGCAATGATGGTGTCTTGAGTTAAAGATTTAACACGAGTTCGGCTAGTTAAAGAAGAGCCTGGTTCGTTAAAAGCAATGTGTCCGTCGGGTCCAATTCCGCCTAAGAAAAGTTCGATTCCGCCGACAGCCTTAATTTTGTCTTCGTATTGTTGACATTCGGTTTCGTGGCAAGGAGCGTTTCCGTTTAGGATGTTGATGTTTTCTTTTTTGATGTCTACGTGGTTAAAGAAGTTGTTAAACATGAAAGAGTGATAGCTTTCTGGGTGGTCTTCGGGAAGGCCAATATATTCGTCCATGTTGAAGGTGATAACGTTTTTAAACGAGACTTTGCCTTCTTTGTTAAGACGAATGAGTTCTTTGTAAGTTCCTAGCGGAGAAGAACCGGTGGGTAAACCAAGTACAAATGGTTTTTCTGGGGTGGGTGCGAATTCGTTAATTCTTTTTGCAATATAGGACGCTGCCCATGCGGACAAAGCCATGTAATCTGGTTGGATCATTACTCTCATGATGATAACTCCTAAATAATCAAAGTGATAAATATTTTATAGCATATCCGAAAGGATTATTCAATTAGTCCCACAATAAGGATTCATTTTCTGAAGACAAATATTGAGAAACATCAAATTCAAGCAAAAGTGCATCTAAAAAAGGTGAATCATAGTGATTATTTGTACTTGATTGCTCTTTCGCTTCATTTGGATTTGAGGGTTTTTCGGTCGGCTGCTCTGTCGGTTTTTCAGTCGGCTGCTCTGCCTGCTCTTCGATTGGGTTGTCTATTATTTCTTCGATAGGTTCGGTAGGGCTAACTTCGTCTGGAGTGTCATCGGGTACTTGCGCTAACTCTTCTTTGGGGATTTCTTCAAAAATTTTATCGGCAACTTCCGCAAGCTCTTCTAATATTTCTTCTTGCTCTGTTGCTTTATCTTCGATTGTTTCTTCTTTAACTTCGTCCTCTATCGTTTTGGCGATAACCTTTTCGGGTTCATCTGTTTCATTTAGATCGGTAGGGGCTAATAAAGTATAAAATTGAGGATTAAAAAGGTCTTTAGAAAGTTCTCTAAAGTTATTTTGAATAAGCATGGAATCTTGGGGTCGATAGGTCGAGTATGACAAGAGATAATAGTATTTATAAATTTTATTTTGTGCGACTAAGTATCCACGAGTTTGGCCCGATTTCTCTTCAATTGCTCCATTGAAAGGATAGAGCAAGTTAGAAATTTGATTAAAAAACTTCATGTAGCTATCTGGAACATTATTAAAAAGTGTCGGGCTATACACCTTTTTAATTTCGAGCGTGGACGAGACAGGCCGTTCATCATTAAAAATATAAGATTTAGGAGTCAGGAAGAGATTTTTATCTGCAAATTCAAATGAAAAGCCTAATTGCAATTGCGACTGTGCGCTCCATTGAGACTCCGTATTTGGGATCGAAAATGATATTAAGGAGTCCGAGTAAGATAGGATATCGGCACTATAATGGATAGAAGACCCACGCATAAAATTCGGTAAAAGCTCTTTCAAACTCAAAAATTCTTTCCAGTTCTCGAAATTTCCAGAATAAGGAGCAACCACAAAGTCGGTAATATAATTAAAGTCATGAATACAGCCATTTAAGACAGCATGCGTAGAATCTTTTTTAACAATTCCAACTAAACCATTTGGTACGGGTAAGACATAGACTGCTAACATAGAATCCGAATAATTGAGTTCCCATAAGGCAGAAATCCATACACGGCCCCAACTATCTTTATGATAATTAAATTCTTTTGCCTCCCCTAACGAGGTAATTCTAATTTTCTGATCTGCAACTTCACGATAAAATGGAATCCCTTTTAGAATTGTTTCTCCTAAAATCTGGGAATTGCTATACAAATCTATGGCCGACTGCTCTCTATCTTTTTGAAGGCTAAACAATGTAAAATCTGCAATTTGACCATACTTTAGAACCCCATTGTCATCTAACTCGGAACGATTTATTTGCTGCGGATTGAATAGTCCCCATCCGCTATCTTGTCTTTGGGCAATTATGCCAGGAAATGGATATAATCCCGAAGCAAGGAAGATATCCTCTGAACCCTTCCCATAGGGAAACGTTCTTGATTCCCAATCTGTTTTAATTTCTTCGATTATTTGTTTTGACCAAATAGAAAATTCATTTTTAATTTTCTTATGTAAATCGATATATCTCATTGGGAGAATGACTTCGGATTGAAAAAAAGAAGGTTTTATGTAGTTATTTAATAGAGAAATTGTATATTTTAATTTTTGACTGGCAATAGCCCGATTTTTGGGAAATTGTAATAGTTGCGAAGCAGGAAGTGCATAATTTAGATTTTCGTTTACACTTTTCATCGTAATAACCCCAAGCACTTTTCCCGAAGAATCTAGAATTGGGCCACCACTATTTCCTGGACTCGCAGGAGCCGAAAAACGCAACCAACCCCACTCCCCCGAATCGTTTTCTAAAGTCGTGCTTGTTAGCAATCCATCTCGAATGACAATTCCATCTCCAAGAGCATTTCCAACTGCATAAATATTTGAATTTATTTTATAACTTTTTTCAAATTCTAAATAACTAGGAGATACATAATTCTCGACATCAAAAACAATAAAATCATGTTCATCGGAATACTGATAAACATACTTAATAGCATATAGTTCGCCAGAATTGGAACGAATATAAAAATCGGTTAATTGTGTCTCTTTGTGCAATGAAAAATTATGTGCTGCAGAGACAAAACGTCCCCCTGCTATTGCAAAGGCCGTTCCAACAGAATAATAATTTTTCTCTTTTTCTTCATAGGCTAAACTGTCGGTGGGTAATGGAGTTTGATATTGAATATTTGATTCCTGCGGTTTTTTTACGACCACTTCGTAAACACTAGAGGTAACTAGAGAGACAATTTTATTGTCTATCGCCTGCGCATTTAATAAAGTAAAAGAGAAAAATAATAACGAAAAAACCCCAAAAAGAAACTGCCTCATAACTCCACCTATTTATTTACATCATACACCGATTTACATCTTTTCACAAGAAGAAATTCCCAATATATTTTGACGCATTTCATTTCCATAATTTAATAAATCGGTCAGCACCACTTTTGCTTTGGCACTTATTTCTTTATCATCTAATTTCTCTTTGATTTTACGAAAATAGAAATTGATATCGGAAATTCTTCCCCCCGCGGGAACAAGCAGACGTGAGGCACAAAAGCTTTTCCAGCGTTCTGCTTCTTTCTCGCTTAAGGTTTCTGGATAATTTCGACACACAAAGCGCCAAACCATTTCTTTTAACCGAGAATCTTCGAAAGTTATATTGGCATTCAAAATTTCTGCTGGGCTTAAGGAACGAATTTGATTGAGTTTCATCCGATCGGTATCATTAATAAAAGGGCCCGAATAAAGCATAAAATCGGGATCGAGAGTATCGACCACCTCATATTGCATCGGTTGATCTTCAGAAAAGAGCTGCAATAATTTGATGCTCACCTCTGGGTGATCCATTAGTTTTTGATGATTTTCCATACATTTTGCTAAATCTATATGGAGTCTGGTTTGGTCTTCTTGCCGCAAAGCACTTAACACCGATATAGCAGGCGATTTATTCATCTGCACAGAAAAAAGATTGACCCGCGGATATTTACGTTCTTCATTTTCAGCAGGACGATAATAATAACGCTCTCTAAGCTCTTCTATTGGCAGATGGATTAAATCGTCTACATCATTTGCTAGATTACAGCAATATATTTTATTTCGCATTTTGTAATCGATAGCAATAGGAGCTATGACTGAGGTGTTGCCATATTCATTTCGTAATGATGGATGCGTATATAAGAAAGGCTCTTTTTTGTGAATATCCATAAATGGCATGACACTCTGTTTTTTTCGTAAATTAAATAAATAATGGAAAAGTTTGGGTTGTTGATGTTGAATGAGCTTAGCAATTTCGATGGTGGCATTGACATCTGACATGGCATCGTGTGCATTTTCGTGAGATATTCCATTTGCTTTTGTCATATCTTCTAAACGGAAGGAATTGCTACCATCTTCTTTCTTAGGCCATACAATACCAGAAGGTCGCAAGTCGTGTGTCATTCGAACTAAGTTAATAATATCCCAACGACTATTTCCATTCGCATATTCCCTTGAATAGGGCTCGATTAAATTTCGGTACAGTGAATATCGGACAAATTCGTCATCGAACTGGAGTGAATTATAACCTAGAACACATGTATTGGGTCTCGAAAACTCTTTATGAATGGCTGTAATAAATTCATTTTCGGGGATTCCTTTGACAAGCGTGACCTGAGGAGTGATTCCTGTAACTAAACAAGAAAGTGGATCGGGCAAAAAATCGGGAGCCACTTTGCAGTACAAAATAATGGGATCTTCTATGGGTTCTAGGTTTGCATTTGTACGAACGCCTGCAAATTGAGAAATTCTATCTACCTGGGCAGATATTCCAAAGGTTTCTAAATCATAAAAGAAAAAAGAAGGCTCTATGTTTTTGTTCATGATTGAATTATAGACTTTATTTATTTTTTTTTCTATAATAAGCTATGAAAAATATTTTTGATATACGAAATGATGAAATTATATTGGATGCACCTTATTGGAAAGAAATTCTTTTAAACCAAAAAAATACTTTACTTCTCCAGTGGTCAAACTTGCAAACTCTTGGAGTTCTCGACAATTTTCGCCTTCAAGATCGTTTTTCTGACAAACGCCACAATGCTATCCCAAATAGCGATTCACTTCTTTATCAGTGGATAGAAGCGGCCTCCTCATATTTAAAGGCACAAAATAATGCCAAAAACTACGAATTACAATTAATCGAAGCAAACTTGCAAAAATCCATCGAACTTATCGAAAAAACTCAAGAACAAGATGGTTATATCGACACCTACCATCAATATTTTCTAAAAAAATCAAACCGTTGGAAGTCTCTTTACATCGGGAAAGAAATCAATAATACAACCTCCTTAATTTTAGCAGGAATAAGCCATTTTAATGCAACCCAAAAAACAAACCTTATTTCTATTGCGCAAAAAGCGGCTCAACTCATTATAACAAAATTCCTAAAACCCACTTGCAAATACTTTCCTGGGAACATTGCCTTTGCCAATGCCCTTATTGCTTTATTTGATATCACATCAGACGAGAATTATCTGCTTACCGCCATTAAAATCTGTAAAGTTTTTCCAAAGGCAACGACTCGAACACTAGCACGTATCGACAACTTCAAACTTTTAGCACTCACATCCAAAAGGCATCTTCCCCACAAAATTTCACAATCAGAATTAAAATTCCGCAAAAAAGTCAATTGCACCCAAAAAGGCGAATCCTTTATCGTCTATCACAAAAACGAAACGACGGAAGAAAAGCTTCACTACTCTCACGCAATTATTGCCATTCGCAATCGAGCTAAAGAACTTAATATTCCTTTTCCAAATGAACTAAGGGAACGCAAGCAATTTATTTTTAAAAATTTTAAGGATTTTCTTGCGAATTATCTTCATTATAACGGGACACTTGCAGAAGTTCTTACCCCAAAGCAACATTTAACTATTTCAAGGCGGGCTAATCCTCTTCTACAATGGAATTCACCTAGCACAAGTATTTTGCTTATTAGCTGTCTAAATGAACTTTTTCGCTCTACAAAAGACCCGATTTGTGCGGATCTAGTGGGCTGGATCTATTACAACACACTTTCTGCATCCTTTAGTGCAAACGGAACCGACTATTCTTTCATTCAAAAAAACCGTTCGCACCGAGACGAAAATATTGACAATGCAAATATCTTAAGCGATCAAATTTATAATTTTTCGACACTTTACCATCAGTTTTCCCCAATGCCAATTAGCTCGGCTATCGCTAAAATCAAAGATCAAATTTATCTAGAAGATCAAAACGACCTTTATTTACTCCAACTTGTCAACAACACAATCACCATTCCACGAACAGGGAGCTTTATTCAAGTTTTCTCCCAACTGCCATACGGGAATGAAGTGACCATCCGATTTGTCAATACCCCACCCCGGGATTTTAAAATTCATATCCGAATCCCAGCTTGGGCAGAAGGTTACAGCTTTTATGTCAATGGCAAAAAAAATGATAGCCCAGAAATTATCATGCCCCCTTTTGTCGACAAATGGACCCCTCACTGGTTTGATGCATCTTTCTTAACCATCAAACTAAACGAATCCATCGAATCTAAAAGCATTCAACTCATTTTTTCAAATAACACACGTTTTATTGATTATCCTAATTCTTCCTTGACAAAAAGATATACCGATTTTTCAAACTGCAAATTCTTTATTAGAAATATGTTCCTTTACTACTTTGAGGGATCTATCAATGAGAATGCAGAAAGAGTAGATTTTAAAATTAATTTAGATGTTCCACTAGAACCTGTTACCATTGGAACACTATTTCCAGATGGAGTCAAGTCGATTCCTAGCGAGACGACTTGTCTTATTGCCTCTACTACTACGAGCAAAAAGGTCATTTTGCTGCCGTGGGCTATTCAAGCTAATTTCACTAGCTTTAAACAAATACCCCTCCCGACAGTGGGAGGGATAGGTGATTGGAGTTCATTTTAGTTATACTTGATATACAACCGAATCTTTCAATTCTGCAGTTTGTCGATCTAATGCCGCCATTAAGCTGTTGATAGCCGATGATATTTCTGATAGCCGACTCATTACGGAATAGATTTCGGTCATACTGTCTTTCATTTCTATAGCTCCATCTTTAATGTCCGCCGATAACGATGAAAGTTGTTGTGTGGAAGTGAGGATCTCCTTTGACCCCACCCCAATTTCGTTAATAGCAACAGAAAATTCATCGAGATTCGATACATAATTTTCGATTCGTGAAATAATCGCTTGGAAAGATTTCCAGCTATCGTCAGATAAGCTTTCTACCGATTCGATTCTAGATGCGAATACTTTTAATGCATCTAAAATACCTTTGGAATTTTTACCGGTTTGTTCTGCAAGTGTTCTAATTTCGTCTGCTACTACAGCAAATCCACGACCATAATTCCCTGCATGCGCTGCCTCAATTGCGGCATTCATTGCGAGCAAGTTCGTTTGGGAAGATACGTTATTGATTAGTTTGATTGCTTCGTACATGGAGTGTACTTGAACCGCGACTTCGCTCGATTGCGAACTTGTTGCCTTTACCTTCTCTCCACTTGACTTAGTAATATTCATAAGAGTTTGTGCAGATCCCTTGTTGTCTTCGGTTGTTAATGCAATAGAGGCAATCGAACGTGAAATTTCTTCGATTGCAGAAGATGACTCGGTTACTACCACAAACTGCTCTTCGATTTTGTGGGCAAATTCGTCTACTCTCTTGTTAACCGACTCTACAATTTGTTCTGTCTTTTTAACCTCAAAATCGAAGTTATCGACACGGGCGAGGACTTGATTCATGTATTCGGAGACTTGAACAAGCGTTTTAGAAACAAGTTCGCTGGATTGTTGGAGTTTTGCAGTTCGATGTTCGACCTTCATTTCTAGTGTTCGGTTCATATCTTCTAATGTTTTTGATTGGTCTTTTTGGATTTGAACGAGTGAAGCGTTTTCTGAAATACCTGTCATTAGTCGATGCGATATAAGCCAAGTAAAAGCCGAGAGCATTAAAAAAGGCAATATTGTTAAGAGGTAGTAAATGGCTAGGCTTGATGCCCCACTTTGGCTCCCTACCCCATTTAAAAGATAAAACTGAATTCCTCGCCCAATAAAAATAAGAATAGTGAACGGAACAAAAAAGATGAGCCATTTTGGAGAAAGGAAAAAAGCAACAGCAATAATCAAAACAAACATATAACTTTCTTCTCTACGATTCCAAATTTCATTTGAATCCCAGAATGGATTATAATTATTGGCTTTGATTAAGTTGTTATCGCCTGATTCAAGAGCTTGTCCAAGTTCTATTATTTGAGGAGCTACTTCTGTAACTGTAGGATTACTGACGGGGTTGTATGCATATAATATAAAAGGAATATATATTGCAAAGATAAAAAAACGGGATGCACTTTTATAGCTTCTCTTCCTAAACAACAGCAATGTTATGCCTATGATTGTAAAGACTAATGCTACAATCATAAAATGATAATAAGTGACGTTTTCGTAATTTTCAAGACCAAATTTTAGGTAAATAATTAGAAATAAAAGTCCACCTACAATAAATTGTAGTACAAAACAGATGTTTAATAACAACCTACCCTGCATAGTCGTTAATTCATTAGATTCATTATGCAAAAAAAAGTCAAAATATCTTTGATAAAAACTTTTTTGCACTACTGATTTTCTCTTAGATTTTTTCATACAATTCTCCAAGTACTATTTATAATAAACTTGATTTTAAAAATGAGCAATAAGAATTTCAAATTTTCTTCATTATTTTATTGAACCCAACCAAAACTGCGCTCGATTGCTTTTTTCCATTCAATTATTTTCGCTTCTCTTTCTTTCGCTTTCATAAGTGGATTCCAGCGTTTATTCTCTTTCCACTGAATTTTTAGTTCCTCGTAATCATTCCAAATTCCTGATGACAATCCTGCGGCATAAGTTGCCCCTAATGCGGTTGTTTCAATAATTTCGGGGCGGATAATTGGAATATTAAGAAAATCGGATTGAATTTGCATAAGAAGGTCACTAACGGTCATTCCCCCGTCGACTCTCATCTCTTTCATTTTAAAATGACAATCTTCTTCTATCGCACGCACTAAATCGTGGATTTGAAAAGCGGTAGATTCTAATACAGCACGACAAAGGTGCTCTTTTCTAGCATATCCAGTTAGTCCGCATATAACCCCTCTTGCACGAGGTCGCCAATAAGGAGCAAAAAGCCCTGAGAATGCTGGCACGAAATAAACACCTCCACAATCTTTTACTTGCATAGCCAGTTGATCTACTTCGGGTGCTTTTTTTATAATTCCTAAGTTATCGCGAATCCACTGTACAAGCGACCCCGCAACTGCGATGGAGCCCTCAAACGCATACATTGCCTCTTCGCCTTCTTTTTGGTAAGCAACTGTGGTTAAAATACCGCTTTTTGAGAACAAAGGAGTCGTTCCTATATTCATTAAGAAGAAGCCACCCGTCCCATAAGTACACTTTGATTCACCCACCGCAAAACAACTTTGACCAAAAAGGGCTGCCTGCTGGTCTCCTAAAATACCACAAAATTCTAAAAGAGCCTCCCCTCGTCGAGTCTGGATTTTTCCAGTCCCAAATTTCTCCTTCGGTATTGATGGTACGATTTTAGGAAGAATCTCCTGTGGGACATCAAAAAGTCGCAACATGATCGAATCCCATTTTAATGCTGCAATGTCCATCAGCATATATCGCGAAGCATTAGAAACATCGGTAATAAATGGCGCTTGGACATTGGCTCCAGATAGATTCCATAAAATCCAGCTATCTATGGTACCAATGGCAACATTGCCTGTAGGGATGTCTGCCCGAATTTCTGGAACTTCTGTCAGCAACCATGAAATTTTAGAAGCCGAAAAGTAAGGGGCAGGAATGAGACCAGTCTTTTGATAAACTCCATCTTTATACTCGATGCCAAGTTTTGCGTCTAGTAAATCTTTGCTACGCATATCCTGCCAAACGATGGCATTATAATAGGGCCTACCCGTTTGACGATTCCAGGCAACTACGGTTTCACGTTGATTGGTAATACCTACGGGCAAGGGAATCGATAAATCCAAAGAATCACAAGCTTCTATTGCTTCGATAATCGTTTCCTTTACATTAGAAATAATTTCCATTGGATCATGCTCTACCCAGCCTGGTTCTGGAAAAATTTGTTTGTGTTCGAGTTGCGAGGAGGATAAGATAGCTCCCCCCTCATTAAATATAATAAATCGACTGCTAGTCGTTCCTTGATCGATAGTTCCAATGCATTTACTCATACCTAAATAATAAAACGAGATTCCCCACTAGTCAAGTAAATAATCTCGCATTGTATCAATCATAAATAAAGATTTAAAATATATTAAATTTTATATTGAATTATGGTAAAAAAATGACTTTGCCACTCACGATCTTCGATTGGAGTCGAACCACTTACCTGCTGTCCACCATAGTAATTAAATCTAAAAGAGAATCTTTCAATTGAATAGGCGACGCCCGCTTGAATCCCGCATCCGACAAAATGTTCCATGGTTTGTCCAACAACGCCAGCATGATCATTCCACATGTAGAGCCCTAACGAGGGGGTAATCCCCATTTGAGAATATCGCAACCCCAAGGAGGCTCCTCCATCTAAACTAAATACAGGATTATCAGAAAACCCAGTTGTATCTGCAATTAAGAAACTATAATCGAAAAAAACCTCTGCCCTCTTGCCCTCAGTATTAGGGAGATGTTGTAGAAATTCATAGGATAGGTTCAAAAATGCCTCGTAAGCCATATTCGTTAATCCTTTACCCGATTTTACAGAGCTATTTGTAAAATCGAAACTCGTTTCTTGTAAATAAGACCACTTAAATCCAAAGTCGTAGCTTCCACTTAAAGAAAAAATAGGCGCAAACCGAAATTGAACATCGGGAGCCTGCTGCACACCATCGATGAGATTAAATTGAAGTCTAAAATCGGGCATAAGTGCCAAAGAAATAATATCTGGTATATCATAGGCAATAGTAGTTCCGACATATATACGATTTCTAAGGCGAGTTGCGATTTCTTGTGCAGTTGGATCGACCGATGATGTAAAAAAATTGGTATAGCTTTCTAGTCGTTCGGTTACATACGGAGAAATAGTAAGATTATTCTTCTTGATATCCAATGATGCCTTAATATGCGTTCTAGTAAAGACTGGATCCTCGTACCAATAAATATCCGACGG
>CAYJGX010000058.1:0-14092 GCA_964369795.1 uncultured Spirochaetaceae bacterium | reverse complement strand
TTAGTAAAAATGCCACATAATATGGCTTTTTTTAATGTAAATGCAGCAGATTCTATTTACGAAATTTTTCCGGAAATAGAAAATTGGTATATTTCAGGACATTCATTAGGTGGTGTTATGGCAAGCGCTTATGCGTCTAATAACTTAGAACAAATAGAAGGCCTTTTTCTAATGGGAGCTTATCGTTATGGTGATTATCCAATTTCAAAATCGCTCACCATCTATGGAACATTTAATTCAGAACTTGAAAAAAATATCGATTACACAGAAAATATCGTTATTATTGATGGTGGTAACCACGCTCAGTTTGGAGATTACGGAAAGCAACAAGGTGATCCGGATGCTACCATTACAGCACAAGAGCAACAAAGCCAAACAGTAGAAGCGATTATAAATTTTATAGAAAACTAAGGGAGAGCAACTTCAAATTCGGCCCAAATGGGTTTGTGGTCGGATAGAGGTTTTTCTAAAGTGATCATTTCTCCATTAAGTGTACGTATTTTTGCGTTGCTATTGTAGTATATGTGGTCTATTATTCCCCATTCTTTATTTACTTCTTTGTCAATGTCGATGCAAGTATAGTCGTTTTTAAGGTCGATATTAGGTATATCTTCCCAAGTAGAGCGATAGCCCATTTTTTTAAGGTTGTAAAGGGCAGGGTCGCCAAGCTCATTGTTAAAATCTCCAACGATAATTTGATTTTTAATTTCGTCTTTTGGTAAAATATTTTTGCTTAGGTCGTAGGCATGGCCGTTTAAAAGTTCGGAAGCACAGATGTGCAATGAATAGAATGATATTTGGATTCCATTGATAGTGGTGACGACACGAACGGTAGAGGCAGGATTCCAACCAACAGATTTTTCGTTAAACAGGAATTCTGAGGTAGAAGTAAAAGGTGTTTTGCTAATAATTGATTTAATTTTGTCTTTATGGTTTGCAGAAGAAATTTTTCCGACATAAATATGCTCCATGCCAAGAATTTTTGCCACTTCGCGAGTCCAAACTTCACCTTCGGGTGCCTCGTTAAAACCAATAATGTCTAAGTTGTATTTTTTTAGCATTGTTCCAATTTCATTTGCGCTTGCATTTTTGCTGTAGCGAACATTGTAGGCTCCCACACGAATGGTAGTTGTTTCTTCGCCCGCTTCGGGTACCCATGCAGATGTGTTACAAGCGAGGAAAAAAAGCAAAATAAAAGAGGATAAAATTTTTAAGATCATTGCGCGCTATCTAAAAGTTTTAGCAGTTCCATCTCTTTATCGCTTGTGGCAGAAACTTTTAAATAGTCCATAAGGGCGGGGTATTTTGTGAGGACTTCGCCTAATTCGTGGAGTGTGTCGAGTTGGCTGTTCATTTGGATTTTTCTTCGATGTCGCTGAAGCCCTGAGTTTTAAGAGATTGTTGGACTGCCTCTTTTATAGTTGAATAGAGCTGGTAGTCTGGAACTTTGATTTCGTAAACAGTAAAACGGGAAACTTTTATTTCTGGGTGTTTTTCGCCTATTAGGGCTACAAGTTCGTCTGCAATTAAGTCCGGATTGGTTGCTATGTTTTGAGCAAAATCTTCTTGGGAGCTACGGGAGTTGATGTGTTTGGTGATCTCATTTGTGAGCTCTTTGTTGAGTTGTGTGTAGATAGAAAAGTCTTCTGAGTTTGTTTTGGTTTTTCGGGTGCCAGCTAGAAAAGGAAAATTTTCGAAGATTGGGAAGGCTTTTCGCGAGGGGGAGATGAGTTGATCTTTTGAAAAAAGCAAAATACCTTCGCTTGTGAGCGTGTAGGTTAGATCGTATTCCATTGTGTAATCGAAGTCGTTGCTTGTGCCAGAGTCTACAAAGCGGGCATAGAAATCGCCAGAGGGGAGTTTTCCGTCTTTATCTATGGTTAGCTCTTGCAGCGAGGTATCGTATATGTTGATAGAAATATTACCAGGAACGAGAGCTGTAACATCCCATAGAAAGGTAGCGGGGTTGTAGACAGTAGTTGTTTTTCGTATAGTATTTGTAATGATAGCCACTTCGTTAGATTCTAAATAAGGGTTGATCCATCCTGCGAAGAATAATGTGGTTGCAAAACAGGCTAGAATAATAAGAGTGATAAAAAATTTTGTAATTTTTTTTCGTTTTTTTCTTTTCTTAATGACAATGGCTTTTTCTTCGTCGGTGAGCTTAATTTTCTTTTTTCCTAGCATGAACTGCCTCCAATAATAATATAAGGCTTTTTCTAATATTTGTAAACTCATTTATTCTCATATATCTTGTAAGAATATCAACTTTATATTAAAATAGAGTAGGAATTATTATGAAAAATTATAAAAAAGTTTTTAGTCGTATCGTATACTCACTTGTTTTTTTGCAACTCTATTTTTTAGTAGCCCTTTTGTTTTTCTACCGCTTATCTTTTCAAGATATTGTCTATATCATTCAAAGCCCTAAACTCTACTTAATTTACATCTATTTGACTCAGTTAATCTATGGCTCTTTTTTTCTCTTAGTTGGTTATTTAATTAAAAAATATCTAATTGCAAATAGCAAGTTAACTTATAGTTTATTAAGGCCTGTTAAAAGATGGGCCATTGCACTTTATGTATTATCGCTAATGCTTTCTATTAGTGCAGCATGGATCAATTTTAATGTTCCTTTAGATGACCCTAATTCAATTATCTTTTCAATTTTTTTCCCTTTCCCTGGATCTGACTTAACAATATTCATAAATGCACTAATAGAAATTCCCTTATATACATTGTTTTATTTGTTTGTTACTGTTTATTCGGTTTATCCCTTACGAAAACTTTTAAAAACACGAAATTGCAATATTTATATAATGAGTGCAACACTCACTCTATTTTTTCTTTCATTCTTCTATTTCATGACGCATTTAGAACCTATGATTTTAGCCGAAAGAGTGCAAAAAGGAATAACAAAGCCAGTGGATTCTACTTTTTATCAAACTAATTATATAGACCCAGAAAGTGTTAATATTCAATTTCCAGAAGAAAAGAAAAATCTTTTATTTATTTTATTAGAGTCAGTAGAAAGTACATTCTTAAATGAAAGCGATGGCGGAATTATGCCTTTTAATAATCTCCCTAATCTTACACAGATTGCTAAGAATAACATCAACTTTAGCCATCATGATAAAATAGGAGGGGGGTATGACCTTGCGGGCACAGGCTGGACGGTTGCGGCAATGGTGAGTAAAACGGCCGGTATTCCACTAAATTTGCCCCTATCGCATGACCCTAAAATAAAGTCTCAACTATTGCCTAATGCCATCAGTATAAATTCCATTTTGGATAAAGAGGGGTATAATCAACGATTTGTTTTTGGCTCAGAAAAACAGTTTGCCTGTAGGGATTTATTTTTGGAATCTCATGGAATAGATGAAATTTACGATTATCATTATTATCTTAGTAACGGAAAAATTCCTGATGATTATCGTGTCTTTTGGGGATTTGAAGATCTCAAAATATATTAATTTGTCAAAGAAGAACTTGTCGAGCTTTCAAGTAAACCAGAACCCTTTTTCTTAGGAATGTTGACGGTCGATACGCATTTTCCAAGTGGTTATTTATGTGAAAAATGTAAGGTTTTAGATTCTGATGCTACGCCTGTGGAAGTTTATCAGGAAGTTTTAAGTTGTGCGGACCGACAATTTGGCGATTTTATGCAGTGGTGTGAAGAACAGCCGTGGTACGAGGATACGGTTATTGTCATTATGGGTGATCATCTTTTTATGGATGTCGATCGAACTTCTATTTTTCCATACGATATTGCACAGTCAGATAAAATGAGTCAACGCTATTGGTACAATGCCATTATCAACTCTACAGAAACTCCTACGCAAGAGCGAATACAAAACCGCAAATTTTCATCTTTCGATATGATGCCAACCATTCTTGTCTCGATGGGTGTTGAGTTTGATGGAGATGGTCTAGCTTTAGGTAGATCCTTATATTCCGATTCTCCTACCATGCTTGAAAAATATGGAGTCGATTATGTCAATACAGAGATTCAAGTGCGGACTGTCGAATATGAACATTTTATTGGCGACGAGCCACAAACGAGCAAACAATCGCAAAAAAAGAATTGATTAGCCCATTCATGACAATAAGCAAGTCGGTTGGAAGTAAATATAATATAGAAGTTGCAGGGATCCAGATAATTAGACTCGTAACATAATTTGGAATAACGAGTTGCTTGTACCAATTTTTTTCTAAATTTGCCTTAAATTCTTTAATCGAAAAATTATTTTGAGCAAAAAAGTAGTTGACCGAATTGTAAGGGGAGGCATAGAGGGGGGTATAAATAAACTGGTCGACTAAGACTTTGCACAAAATGGCCCACCATACCGTTTGAGTGCCAAAAAGAATTCCTTGTAGTTCATAAAATGAATTATTGATGATCCCTTCAATTCCCCACATAAAAGAGAAGAAAAAGAGTTCTTTCCAAATGTGCTTAGGTCGTGCAGGTTTCCATAGACAACGGATCACCCAGGGAACGATTGCAGCGAAAAAGGCAATCCAAAGAAAAGAAAAGAGGTAACTGTTTTTGGATTTAATTTCGGAAAGGTTGTTAAAAAAGCTGTTTACAGAATCTATGTTATAATATGAGAGAACAATGGTTAAAGCAATGGTAAGTATAAATAAAGCGGGTAATATTGACGATTTGAATGCGTAAAAAGCAATTTTAATGGAATTTTTTATGAAATTCATATAAGATAGTATAAGTAAAATGGTTGTCTTTGTATACGAGTTAGGATATTTTTGTGATAAAAGAGCCCAAAATTCATTATTCAATCGCATTTCTCGATTATATTTATCATCAGATTGATGGTATAGAAGAAGGTTTAGGTAGTAGTTTAGTTCAAGGGCAGATGTTTGGATTTGCAAGATGTATCGATGAATTGGGCAACGAACATTTTTTAAAAGCTTTTTCTGGGCAGTTTTTAGGGGAGCATTGCAAAGAGGGGTTTGTTGTCCCTTTGTATGACCCCATTGTATTTGACCGGCTGCTTGCCATAGAGGATGAAGTGATCCATCGGCTCACTTCTTTAATTGAATCCTCGATAGAGCCTGAGAGTGAGAGTTGCCAGAATTTAAAAAAAGAGCGAGCCGCTCGGTCTAAGGAGTCGATGAAACGCCTCTTTGCTTTATATTCTTTTTCTTGTATCGATGGCAAAGTGCGTAATCTGGTAGAAAGCATCCATTCGGGAATCAACTCGGGAGAGGGGGGCGGGCAAGCGCGGCAATCGCTTCCTTTCCCCCCTGCGACGCTTCCACCGACGGGTACAGGTGATTGCTGCGCGCCGAAGTTGTACAACGCTGCCTTTCGCAACCGATGGCAGGTTGCCGAGTTAGCCGAGGTTTATCTAGGCAACGATAATCGAAGCGAAAGGTGCCCTGGTTCTTTTTACCTCCCTTGTCGTCAGAAGTGTAGCCATATACTGCCAATCATGCTTGGCTTAGATATCCTCTACGCCGATTTACATATTATCGTCTTAAATAAACCAGCAGGGCTTTTAGCCGTCCCCGGCAAGGGAGTCGATGGAGTCGACAATGTCGTTTCCCGCCTAAAACGACTTTACCCCACTATAATTGACCAACCCTCCGTTCACCGGCTAGACATGGATACATCCGGGCTGATGGTTTATGCTAAAACAAAAGAGGCTCACCGCCATATATCCAAGCAATTTATTGACGGCACAGTCAAAAAACGCTATCAAGCCCTTCTAGACGCAGTGATCAAACAAACTCAAGGAAAAATTGCGCTTTCATTTCGTCTCGATCCAGAGAATCGCCCCCATCAAATTTACGATGAACAAAACGGCAAACTTGGAACCACCCACTGGAAACGCATCCAAGTGGAACGAAATGAAGCTTGCCAAAGCCAAAATGAATTTGTCACCCGAATCGATTTTCTCCCCTTAACAGGCAGAACCCATCAACTCCGACTGCATAGCAGCCACGAAAAAGGGCTTAACGCCCCCATTGTAGGTGACCGACTCTATGGAAGCCGTGCAAACACGCCTAACGCACGCATGTGTTTGCACGCCTATTTTCTTGAATTCCAGCACCCCGTCACAAACGAAATTATCTCCTTCACAAGCGAAATTCCCTTTTAGTTTAAATAATGTAAATTTTGGGTAAAAGCTGATACGCAAAACAATATTAAAATCCAAGCCCTAGACGAAGGGGCCCTTCTTGGTCAAATTGTGATTTATAGATTTTTATCGAAAAAAATAAAAAAAAGTTAGGCAAAAAAACGTCATACATTTGTATGACACTTTTTAAATTCAATCTTTTTACAAAAAATAATTTAAAACTGTTAATACAATCTCATCACTTGCTGCTTAGAATTTCGCGGGTCTAATTGGCTTCTTCTCTAATAGCAGAAGTTTAACGCAGAATTATAATCATCCAACGGGGGCAGAGTTTAGTTACGCCCTCCATGGCGTAACTAAACTCTGCATCATCGCATCCATGCGAAAGTTAGCGATAGTAGCCATTGTCGCAGACAAGTCCGAGCAAAGCGAGGACCGAGTGGCGCATAGCGCGATGGTTTGCTTGCAAACCAACCCCCATTAGAGCAAGGATGCTCTGATGTCAGCAACATGGATGTAGCAATGCAGAATTTTCCCTTTGCGATAAAGAGGTTGCAAAATTAATTTTGCCTAGATGATAGCGACTTAGGCAAGGATGGCGTGATGCAATTGCAGGACACGAGGTCCGATAGGCAATTGCCACGATGTGCGATAAATTCATCTGACAAAAAAAAAGACCCGACAAAATGCCGGGTCTCGTTGTTTCCAAAAGAAAATCTTATAGGCTAGTTCCGAAGTCCTCTCGGAATTTTTTAGCCAATTTGTCTTGCCAGTCGCCTTTAGCACCAAGTCGGCCAAAGAAAAATCGGAGTGCTGAAGGCTCTTCTTGCCATTCTAGCCCGCCAATCATGGCTCGATTTTCCCATAACCACAAAATTCGGTCGATGGTGTATTCTACTTGAGAAAGAGTGAAAACACGCCGAGGGAGTGCAAGCCGTACCAACTCCATGTGAGCGATTGGCTCTTCGCCATTTTCGTCGCGTTGCTCGTATAAGGTTCCTCGTTCCATCCCACGAACACCCGAAGCAATGTAAAGTGCTGCAGCCAACGCGCCTGCGGGATATTCTCGGTCATCCACATGAGACAAGAACGCTCGCGCATTAATATGGCAACCAAGCCCGCCCGCAGGGGTAATAACTGGAACACCCGCCTTGTGGAGTTTGTTAACCATGTGTTCGATAAAGAGTGGCCCTTGAGAAATGATGGTTTCGTCCATTGTTTCTTCGAGACCTACGGTGATCGCTTCCATCTCACGAACAGACATCCCGCCGTAAGTTAAGAAACCTTCGTATAAAGTGACCATCTCCCGAATGTCTTTAACCACTTTTTCTGAACTTGTTGCAATCCCGCCCCCTCGAGCAAAACCAAGTTTACGAGCAGAAAAGTAGATGATGTCCATATCTTTACAAAGTTCGCGAGTGATTTCTCGGATTGACATGTTTTTACAAGCTTCTTCTCTTTCTTTCATGAAGTAAAGGTTGTCTTGAAGAAGAGAAACATCGTATACAGTTAAAATGCCATATTTTTTAGCAAGCGCACACATCGCTTTTGCATTTTCTAAGGAGTGAGGTTGCCCACCCACTAAGTTTGTACCCGCTTCTAATCGAATATAAGCCATGTTTTCTGGCCCTTCTTTTTTGATAAGCGCTTCTAATGCCTCTAGGTCGTAATTTCCTTTGAAAGGGTGATCTGAATTAGGTTTTAGCCCTTCTGGGATAATCAGTTCTTCGACACGGCCTCCAAGGCAAGTAACGTGAACTTTAGAAGTGGTGAAGTGATAATTCATGGCAACCACTTGACCCGGTTTAACGTAAGCACGAGCAATTAAGTGCTCGCAAGCTCGCCCTTGGTGAGTCGGTAAAAATTCTGTTGTCCCAAAAATATCGCAAACCTTGTCTTTAAGTCGATAAAAAGTTGCTGACCCCGCATAACTGTCGTCTGCTAGTAGCATCGCCGCTTGTTGGTTGTCGCTCATTGCGTTTACACCACTGTCGGTTAGCATATCTAGGAAGATGTCTTTGTTTTGGAGTAGGAAAGTGTTGTTTCCTGCTTCTTTAATGGCTTCTAGTCGTCGTTCTACTGGAACTAAGTCTAGCTTTTGTACAATTCGTACCTTATGCAATTCCAATGGTAGTTTTTCACCACTGAAAAATTTAACTTCTGGCATATAGTAATCCTTCAATTTAATAGTTTAGTTATTGTAAAACGACTTTCTTGCTCTGTCAAGTCACAATTTTACGATTTTAAATTTTCGTTATGATGGTTTTATAGGGCGCCTGGCTCGCAAGCGAGCCATCCTTCCTTTCGCCGCTTGGTCCCAAGCTTCGCTTGTGACAGCCTCCCTTTGGTCGGCTCGGCTACACGAAGTGGCGCGGGGTGTTCTAAGCAAATTCCCTAAACTTGTTTAGGGAATTTGCTTAGATTTTTTTAAAAATAACAAATTTTCGCACTTGCTTAATAATTTCTACCTTGTTATACTAATTATATAATTAAAGAAGGAGGTTGTTTTGTATGGCAACAAGTTCATTTCAAACAGATGTCGTTATTAAAAATAAGAAAATTATTAAACAAATACAAAAAGATTTAAAATCACCTACTTTTAATTTATCAAATATTCCAAATTATCCATCTTCTGAAATGCCTGCAAACGCAAATGAAGTATGGTTCAAGAACTCAGTAAAATAATTAATTTTCCTAATTTTAGTCGGCCTCATTTTGTAACAACTTTAGAAACCTTCAGCTGTTGTAAAGACGAAGATGTAAAACGCTTTTTAGTAGAAGATGCTATTAATTATGAACGAGTAGGCGAGGCTAGAACATTTTTAATTCTAAATGATGATGCGTGGAGCAACGGAAATATTCAGATTGACGGTTATTTTTCACTTGCGATTAAAATTATAAATTTTTCAAAAGATTTAGGTAGCGAATTTTCATTTAAAATATTTGAACGAAAACGTAATTCTGCACCTGCATATTTAATTGGGCAGTTAGCAAAGAGTGATAGCATGCCTAAAGGCTTTGGTTGTGAAATTCTTCAAGTTGCTTTAAGTAAAATAAGATTAGCAAACGAGCAAGTGGGTGGAAAACTTATTTATTTAGATTGCAAGCCTGAACTCATTTCTTATTATGTTAAACATGGTTTCAAATACTTTCAAACAAGTAAAACAGGCTTAAAACAAATGTATATGACAGTATAAGAATTTGATTTAGAAGTACCTCATTTTTTTTTGCTTGTTATGTTATACCTTATTATTACAGCGAAGGTCTTATTGTGAATAAAACTTACGAAGATTGGGAAAAATTAGGATTCGAACCTAAATATGCACAATATTTTGCAGCGGTATAACTTAAATTACCTGCCAGCTTCCCGTTTTATTTGAACCCACACGTTGAATTTTGTTTGCTTTTTTTAAATCGGCTAGCCGTCGTTTTACCGTTTTATCTGAAACAGAGAGTTTTTCTGCCATTTCATTTACGGTAATGTGGTTGTTTTCCTTAATTAGTTCTAAAACAAAATTTATAGGGACATTTATAGGGACATTTATAGGGACATTTATTGGGTCATTTGACCCAATAACCATGAGTCGGTTTTTAAGCAGATTTTCTTCTTGCAACAACAAGTTTCCAAAAAAAGCATAAAGATATTGTTTGTCAAAATAAATACCTTTTTTAAAGTCGTTGTAGTTTGCTCGCACGAGGGCATTTCTAAAGTACCAAGAATGGTTAGCAAATAGGTTGTTGTCTACGGTGTAACCAAAAGTTCGAAGGTATTTAATGGCAAAAATAGCTGTTGCACGCGTATTTCCTTCTTGAAAAGGGTGGATTTGCCAAATTCCCGAAATAAAGTCGGCAACCCGATGGATTTTTTCTTTTTCGTTTAATGCTTTGTAATTAAAGTTCTTTTCTTGGTTAAAATCGTATTCGAGTGTTTGTATAATGGTGTCGGCACTCGCATAAAAGACCGTCTTTCCATTTAAAATCCACTCATCTTTAGTAATATTAAAAGTACGTACCTTACCCGCATAATCAAATCCATCAAAAATACGCTTATGAATGGAAATATATTCGGCAGGCCTAAAACTAAAAGTTTTTTCGCTTAGAACCTCTGCAATTCGGGCAGAAACTTTGTCTGCCTCTTCGGTGCGATCGTCGCACTCTTTTTGTGAAACCGATGTTTTGTAGTAATCATTTAGCTTTGCCTTGACCTCTTCAAAAGTAATATCACCTTCGATATTTTCCTTTGCCGTTTTGTAAAGATACTCGCTTGTTGTAAGCCCATCGACCTGTTGCAAGCCAATAGCAATTTCCCAGACCTCACTTTTTTCTTTTTTGTCTGGTTCCCCGAGTCTTTTGTATTCATCAAAATTAAAAATCCGCTTATCACTCACAACTCATTATAGCATAAATTAGACTAAAAATCTATTCACTAAATTTATCCAAATCCAAAAGAGAGATATTATAAATTTGAAGTCGAATTGGCAAAATATTGGTGTTTCAACACTTTTTTAAAATCCATAAATTTCGTTCAATCTAGATTTATTTTTTTCTAAATTACGTGGTATAATTTATAGAGGTGGTCTTTATGGCAAAACATCCAATTTATGAATTTACGGTAACATTAGACGATTACGAACCGAAAGTATGGCGTCGATTTCAAGTTACACAAGAGATGCTAGTCTCTCGCTTTTGTTATATTATTAAGACAATGTTCGAGATGAAAGGAAGACATTTATTTAATTTGAAAGTACCATTGCCCGAAAATCTTTCTTTAGATGTTAAAGAACCTCAGGTAGAGGACTTTGACGATATCGATGATTTTTTTGATAAGCAACTTGAATTCAGCCGCACGTATTATCCTGCATTTGAAATTAAAAATCCTTCTCTCGGCCTAGATCCATCTACATGCGATGCGACTAGAACTAAACTTCGAAAAATTCTTAATAAAATCGGAGATAAACTCATTTTCAATTACGATTTCGGTGACAATTGGACCATCAACATCAAACTAGAAAATATATTTGTTGATCCCGAGTTAAATGCACGCCTTCTTCCTCGTGTGTTAGAGGGCGAAGGCTTTGGAATTATAGAAGATTGTAGTGGGACTTCTGGGCTAGAACGAATTGCTAAATACCTACGGGGTGACATCCCACGCTCTAAGTTAAAAAATGACGACACCTCTGCTAGTTTTTATGTTCCTATTCTATAATATTACGAAATTAATTTAGATTCCTTAGATTTAGAGGAGATGAATGTTCGTATAAAGAAAATTCCAAATATGTTTAAAGATTCTTATGAAGATGATTTAGAGCCTTGGCCAGATGAAATAGAGTACTTAAACCGCGGTGCAGATCGAGAGTTGTAGAGCCGTCCGTGGACAGCTGTTAAAAATTAGTTAAAACATCATTTTAAGTTTATTTGTAATTATCTCTAACAGATCATTTGGAATTTTTTCAATAAAATTAAAAGGACGCTTTGTTAAGTCGACTGCTTTTATCTGTTCGCATAAGACACAGCCTCTTGTTTGAGTACGGTTATCTAACATTTCGTGTAAAGGAAAAGGGCGTAGTGTATTAGTTATGGGGCATACTAAGGTTAGATTGGTATGTTTGTTGTAAGTTGCATTACTAACCACTAAAGCAGGACGATAACCCGCTTGCTCATGGCCTAATTGTGGATTAAAGTTTAGTTTAATAATATCGCCTTTGTTTACCATATCTCACTTCCTGCTGGTTCACCCCAGTCTATTTCACCAAATTCATATTCACCATCGTAATTAGCAAATAGTTCTTCTATGTTTTTAGGGTGAGAAGGGTTTAGACGTTTTTTAATTACAAGTTGTTCTTCTTTTTCTTCGACTGTTATGTCCAAAAGATCGTTTGTTTTCCAGTGTAGTAGTTCAAGAATAAATTTGCTAATTAAAATACCGTTGCTATTTCCCCAACTTCTAATCTTTGCTCGTTCATTCATAATAAACTCCTTATTTCTTAAGTATAAACATGTTTATACATTTCTGTCAAGGGAGAAGTTCTTTAGGAAAAAACTTAATTTCTAAATTCATATCTAACGCATCGGCAATCCGTCTTAAAAGTTTGATGGTTGGATTTGCATTGCCATTTTCTAATTTACTTATGTCGGATCAATTAATGCCTGTTTTATCTGCAAGTTGCTGCTACGTTAGTTTTTGTGAAATGCGTGCATTTATGATCGTGCGTGTGATTTCAAATTCTGGTTTTAATTTTTCATATTCTTTAGTAAATTCGGGGTTTTTATTTAATTCGGATTTAAGTGATTGAATGTTCATTTTAGCTACATTTTTATTCAAATTAGAAATTCTTTTCCTCTTGCTTTCTGTAGCACACCTTGTTATACTAATTATATAATTTACGAAGGAGGTTGTTTTATGCCAACAATTTGTATGTTTCGCGGAATAAAAGTATTTATGAATTGGAATGAACATAATCCGCCTCATTTTCATGCTACTTACGGAGGGCAGGAAGTTATAATAGATATTCATTCTCTTGAAGTTATAAGTGGAATAATTTCTAGTAAACAACTTAAAATGTTATTAGGTTGGGCTGCTTTGCACCAAGATGAACTTCTAGAAAACTGGAAGTTAGCAGAATTGAAACAAGAACTTTTTGCTATCGATCCTTTAAAATGAGAAGGTTATATTATGAACAAAAGTTATGAAGATTATATAAAACTAGGATTTGAACCTAAATATGCTCAATATTTTGCAAACGGTATTAGACGAATTTTAAAAGTTGTTGCAAATGAAGATTTTACTTTAACTTTGTATTTTGACAATGGTGAAGAGCGTGTATATTCATTAAAACCCTTCATAAAAGATAATACCGTTTTTCAATTCTTAAAAGATATCAACAATTTTAAACGCGTTTATTTAGACGATACCTCCAATGTTTCGTGGGATATCGATCCTAACGTAAATAGTGAAAAAGTCTGGTCAAATAAGGTAGACTTGTGTTCTGATACTTGTTATGTAGAGAGTGTTGCAGTATAATTTCAATATATCGCAATATTAGAAAATTGCATAACGAGGTCAGATCCCCATGAAAATGAATAAAATTCCTATTATCATCTTACTATTCTTTACTCTTATAACCCTCAGTTGTCAAAAAGAGAGTCTTTATCAACATTCGACATTGCAAGCGCTTATGCTTGGCGGTTACGATGGCACTTTGCCCCTGTTCGAATTAAAGCAAAAGGGCGATATAGGCCTTGGAACTTTCGATAAAATCGATGGCGAGATGATTTTGCTCGATGGCAAAGTCTATCAAGCCTTTGCAGATGGTAGGGTTGCAGAGGCAAAAGACGATCTAACAACCCCCTTTGCCTGCGTCGCTTTTTTTGACCCAGACTTTGCTACCGAAGTAGAAGAAGTCACCTCTTTTACAGCATTAACCACCTTGTTAAATTCGGCTATTCTTAACCATGGAACCAACCGCTTGTATTTTATCAAATTTCAAGCTCAATTTACCGACATCCATTTTAGAAGCGTCTTACCCCAACAAAAACCCTATAAACCCTTAGACCAAGTCGTCAAAACCGACCAACGCGAATTTAAAGAAAATTCTGTCACAGGCACCGTCGTTGGCGTCTATTTCCCATCGTACTTATCAGGAGTCAACGCCACCGGCTGGCACCTGCACTTCCTCTCCCACGACAAAACAATGGGCGGCCACCTCTTAGACTGCACCTTCGACCACGCCAAAATCCACTTCGACCTCATCAACTCCATCAACATCGACCTCCCTAAAAGCCCCACCTTCAATTCTTTCGACCTAAACTCCGTCTCCAAAGAGGCCATTATTCAGGTCGAGTCGAGTCGGTAGTTTTTTATTTTTTGGGCGCGCTCCCGAAAAGTGCCTTTTCGGTCAGGCTATCCAGCGCTAGGTCCTCCCGTTGGTCGGACTGCCTTTGGTTCCCAAAGCCACGCTTCCTATCCTTAGCGCGTTTGTCTTGTTTAAATTCAA
>CAYJGX010000057.1:13649-14405 GCA_964369795.1 uncultured Spirochaetaceae bacterium | reverse complement strand
CCACTGACCGACTAGCATCTTACGACATTCAAGCAAATTACACTGACGGTTCGGGCAATGCAAAAAAGAAAATTACAGTAAAAGATTATTCTAAGGATCCAACTGCAAAAACAGGATCTATCGAATATGCTTGGAATGTTAACAATAATGACATTCCCGACTATTTTAGAATTGTTTATATGCTAGATGAAAGTGTTGAAAGTGCAGTTCTTGTAAAAGATAAAATTGGCAAGGATTTAAGAGCGATTTCGTCCCGAAGTTATTTTGATGACTCGTCGATTGAAAAACCATTTCAACCAGGAAATTATACTTTCAAAATTATCCCTATATTAGATTTTACTTCAAAAGGAGGTAAGCGGGGTCCCGTTCGTAGTTTAGAATCTGATAATGCAATTGGTGCCATTGAATTATCCGATGACCAATGGATTGCTGCTACATTCCAGGAAATGGAAAATAGCATGAGTGTTATTACTAGTTTTGGAGAATGGTCAAAAGCTTGGTGGGATTGGAATGATAGGTCGAATGGTTATAAGTTAAATAGTAATCCTGCTAATGCTCTAAGTAGCCAACCAACAGCTACTGTTCAAGGTTATTCGGATTACCAAGTTTACAGACGTACTACTCCAGGAGGTGGAGCCGTTGCTAGAGAAAGTCTTTATGCGGGTGGAATTTTTAACGATAGTACTTGGAAAGGAACACGATATTGGTTTGATGATTCAAAGGCGTCCGAAGATTCCTATATGCAACTTTTTGGTT
>CAYJGX010000057.1:10832-13639 GCA_964369795.1 uncultured Spirochaetaceae bacterium | reverse complement strand
ACCAACAGCTACTGTTCAATATTATGTAGATTATAAAGTTTACAGAACATCTACTCCAGGAGGTGGAGCCGTTGCTAGGGAAAGTCTTTATGCTGGAGGTAGGTATCCTACCAGCAGTGAGTGGAAAGGAACACGATATTGGTTTGATGATTCAAAGGCATCCTCAGATTCCTATATGCAACTTTTTGGTTGTTTCTGGTCGACTGACAATCAATCTAAAAACCTCTTTAGCAAACACAACAACGAATATGAAATACATTCCCGATATTATCATGAACATGGAAGGACAGATGAGGGAATTAGCGGACCTATCGATATTAAGGGGATCTACCCTGGCTATATTCAGTTTTCATCTAATGATGGTGCTATAAAATTTAAAGGTGGAACTTCTTATAAAACAGCTGGTTTGCCTGCTGGAGGAATGAGTTATACTGGAACATTATTCTACATGAGAAATTTTCCAAAACTAGAAGGTAGTACCTATGAACAAGGGAATTATCATACGAATCCGTATCAAGGAGTCCATGGTAGCTCAAATAATGCTCCAGTGGACGAAAATAGATATATTCAGATTGATTTTACCCCTGCAGTTCATATGAATAATTGGGCTGGACCTGTATTAAAATATTAAGGAGAAACAAATGAAAAATATATTTAAGATTTTATCAATACTTATCATTTTATTTGCTGGAATTGCATGTTCAATTCCAGAATACGATGAAGAGAATACACAACAAGTCGCACCTCAAATTCCAACAGAAATTCCAGACGACAAAACATTAGATGGGGATCCGGTTCCTAGTTCTATTGTTCCTTTTCCAAACTGGGTTTCAGTACAAGGCAATGGGAATGCAAGTGACCCAATTAACCTTCAATGGGAGCCCGTAGTTATTCCTGCATTTATTGGAAGTACAGACAACCCTGGCGAAAATTATAGTATGACTTATAGTGTTTACAGGAGTTCAGACAATGGGAAAACTTTTACTCGTGTGACTTCAAGTTTAACAGCTAACAGCTATTCTATCCAAAAAACTGGAGCTTACTTAGGCGGCAAGGAATACATATTTGCAATAAAAACATTCTTTAACCATAAGACAAACAAGAGTGATGTAAGAAGTAGCTCTTATTCTGGAGGCGTCGTTGTTATGTTTTTAGGAACACCTTCCGATGTAAAAATTACCTACCTAGATAACGCTTCTGACATTACAATTGAATTTACAGAAGTTCCAAATGCCTCACAATATACATTTAAACGGTATGCATGCGATTCTAAGGGAGTTATTGATGATAGCAAAGTAGTGCATTCAGCAACTCGTTCCGTTCCCTTTTGGGCAGACCAAATAGCCGATACTGTAGGAGAAGATGGAGTAATTCCTGGTGTTAAATATGCCTACTTAATAGATGTTATTAGTGCTAATGATGGGAAACTGAACGAAGGAACAAAGGCCTATTATGGGATGGCTCGTTCTGCTTCTGCACCGCCGGCGGTTAAAAATGTGACTACCAAATGGAGTGGTTATTTTGCAGATAGAATTGCTATTGAATGGAGTCTAGCACCATCAATTACAAATTATACCCTTTATACTTCACGTTCTACAGATGCAACAACCTTTATAGATGTTAAACCTGCTAATATTGCTAGTTATCCAGCTCCTTCTTATAATAAAAAATTCTATGTACCGACTGCTAGCGAGATAGAAACTTACGACGGAAAAGATTATTATTTTAGAGTTTCTGGTTCTTCCGATACAGGAGATCAAGGACCTCTTTCTGAAATGACAGGCACTTATTTTGCAAGATTGCTACAAACTCCAAAAAATATCAATATTGTACCACTAGAAGGTAAAAATGCTGTTTCATGGGATGGCGACATGAATGTTTTTATCAATCGAAAACTTGAAGACGGCACTATCCAATACCTAAAAGCAGACGATACATGGGTAGCACTTGCAGATATCGATGCTGATACATCTAGTACTTTCACTTTTGCAGATGTTTCAAATTTAAAGAAGATAAGAGATGGCTACTATATAGATAATACGCCTGTAGCTAATATCGAAAATTATGCTGTAGCCTCTTATGCCGATGCAGCATACAACGCTGGAACAGAAGGGCATGCAACTGCAAATGCAACTCTTGTGGCACTTGTGCAAGCGCATCCTTATACCGATGAAAGTTTAAGTGGACTACCAGGTCTTTCAGACTTTGTCGAAGGTGCATTTATCGATTTTAGTTCAATTAACTTAAATGGTGTATTAACTGCATCGGATAACTTGCAATCTTCAGACGAAGCATTTGGTAAAATACGACTTACCATGAACTTAAATTCAAATGTCGTTAAGTACTTAAATGCGTTGGATTTACGAGTACTTCGTACATATCGTTATAGTGGTGGCTACCAAGGTCATAATTCTACTTTAACAGACAAACAAACCCACACTAGTTTAACCAATCCAAATCCAGCAAATGGTGATTGGGAAAAAACAATTGTGCTAGAATATGCATTCCCTTCAGAAGAGCTTTATAAGGGTCCTTATTCTGTCTATGACACCATGTATGATACAGACTCAAATGGAAACAAATATTTTGCAGCAAAACAAACAGCATTTTCATTAAGAGGTAATGTACATCCTTGGTACATGCGTACTGAGGCAGAGATGGCGGCTCAATCCGCAGGAAATTGGAAAAAAATTCTCGATATCGATGGAACACCTTCAGAGTGGGAATGGCACTATTTAACTTGGGATTGGATTGTTCGTAAGTCTTTTGAAAATAAAGGATATCCTAAATTCGTAACAGGGTCACAT
>CAYJGX010000057.1:755-10822 GCA_964369795.1 uncultured Spirochaetaceae bacterium | reverse complement strand
GGCTAAATCTTTCGATATCGATCTTATGACAAGAGCCGACTACACCGTTCAACTAGTGAGTAAGTTTGACGAATCAAAAAAACCTGTTGTAGAAAGTACAAACGATATTTATGGTTGGCCAGCACTCACTCCAAGAGAATTTGCTTTTATGGGAATGTTCTTTAGAGAAGTCTCTTTCATGAAGGTAGGTATTTCATATTGGGATGAAATTTTCCAAGTTGGTGTTAGTGATGTCAGTACGAGCGATGACCATCAATCTGGTTGGATAGATGGAACCTTATCTGTGACAGATGCCGGCTTTGACCTGATAAATCTAACTATCAATGCTACCGTACGAGCACATAGTGGATCTAAGAATGCGGTACAGGATTTTCCTGGTGTTTACATGAATATGCACTGGAACCCACTTCGTATGATGTTAGGGGGCGAAGCAAAACGATCCCTAGACGGTAAACCTCTTAATATGACAACTCCAAGATGGAGTGGTGCACTAAAATTAGATGCCTATGTATTTGGAGGTACTTACTATCACGGTGTAGATTCAAGAGCTAAAATTATGATCGATTACAGCAAATTTTCTTCAAGTTCTACACTTGAACAAATTTATTCAGGAATAGGTCATGCCGACTTAGGAAGCTTTTTAGTTATTCACGAATACCTATCAGATGGTTTTTCTTGGCAACGTACAACATCGGGGGTAAACGCAACAACTTATTTCGACCGCTATACAAGTGTGGGGTGGTCAGCAGCACCGAAAGGTGGGAAAACTTATCCTGGGTTTTAATTAATCATTTGACCCCAATTTATGCCACTGAATTTTTATTCAGTGGCTTTTTTATTATTGTAAGGAGTTCAATTTGCCTAGAATATTCAAATTATTTATAGCAATTATTTTATTTACGAGCAATGCATTTCTTCTCTTTGGAGGAGAACTAATTGTTAGCCCTAAATCTTTTTCAGGTACATTTTTAGAAATTGAAGAGTGGATATCAAAAGATATAAAACAAAGAGAAGCGGGTGTGTCTACTATTATTTCTTTTGAAGCGGGTGATTATAGGGTCAATAAGGGGCTAAAAATAGGAAATATCGAAAATATAATCATTAAAAGTGAAGAGGGCGCATTAGTGCGTTTGTTTGCGTCGCAAGAAGTAAATCCTGTAAATGTAGAGTGGTCTTTTTATGAGCCAACCCAAAAAAAGCTTTTAAAAATTGATATTAGTAATAATAGTTTCAATTTTTTTAACAAAATTCAATTAAATGGTTTTGCAAGCGATAAAATCGAAGGCCGTCATTTTACGATTCAAGAACTATATCTAAAAAATAAAACGCTCCCACTTTCAAGGTGGCCTAATATCAATTATTCTAAGCCCGCTCCAATCATCGACCTAACTCCAAAAATTAAAAAAGCCCGTGACAAAGATTATGCTCTTTCACTTCTTGGTAAAGATGTCTCACAATCACGCTTAGCAAATTGGTCTAACGAAAAAAATATTATATTTCATGGTTATTGGCGCCATCTATGGGCAGATAGCAATGAAGTTCCCGCCTTTTTTGACCTTACTAAGGGATATGTACATCTAGCGAAGCCCTATAATCATTATCTATTTAATAATATAGCTCCCTATCGTGTTTTAAATGCAATATGCGAAATAGATGAACCTGGCGAATGGGCTTATGATGCAAAGGAAAAAGTATACTGGGTTTATCATTTTTGCTTTTAAAAATGTAAATAATATTGAAATATCAAATATTCAAATGCAAGAAGGAGCTGGTGACGCACTGCTTATAGCAGATTCTAAAAATATCAAACTAAAAGCACTAAAAATTCAAAATTTTTCTAAAAACGCTATTGTTGCAAATAATGTTGAAAATTTCTTAGTAGATCATTGTGAAATCGGATTTTTAGGAAGAAGTTGTATGGAAATTCTTGCAGGCGATCGAACCACACTAAAATCTGGCAAAGTTGAAATCAAAAATTCTCTTTTTCATCATTCGGGTCGTATTGATCGGACCTATACTCCTGGAATTAATAATGTAGGAGTTGGTTCTCATATTCATCACAATGAATTTTATAATATACCTAGCTCCGCTATGCGCGTCGATGGAAACGATCATTTAGTCGAGCATAACTACTTTCATAATTGCGTAGAAGAGTCTGATGATCAAGGGGCCATTGATATGTGGGGGGATCCTACTTATCGGGGGAATGTTTATCGATACAATTATTTTAAAGATATAGTTTCTAAGTATAGCAATGGAAATTCGATTGCTGGAAAGGCAGGTATTCGACTAGACGACACAATTTCAGGTGTCGAAATTTATGGAAACCTTTTTGAAAATTGCTCCTTTAGCCATTTTGGTGCGGTGCAAATTCACGGAGGTAAGGAAAATCAAATCTACAATAATATCTTTTTAAATAATAAAGCTGGTGTATCCTTTAGTCTTTGGAATCGATCTTTTTGGCACTCTTATTTAAACAAAAGAGGCGTTCTAAAATTACTTGACGACCCAAAAGTCAAAGCATTGTACGAAGAACGCTATCCTTTAGTTAAAAATCTGCATAGAAAACTCATGCGAAACGAAGTTTTTAACAATTTATATTTTAATGTAGACGAAAAATACTTACGTCGTGATTTACGGATAAAAGTCTCTGGAGATTCTCCTGTTCATTCATTTAACGGCGGATATAATGAAATTAAAGAAAATTCTAAAGTAAAAGAGATGAAATTTTCTTATTTTAACCCAATAAATTAAAAGAAGGATACTCATGAAAAAACAAATTATAATTCTATTTCTAATATTTTTTACATCTATTACAGGATTAGTAGCATTGCCCGTGGCAACTTATGGTGTGGCGGATGAATTTTGGACCGAAGAGCTTGGTAGCCAAAGAGCTGTTGTTAGCGTTGACTCTGTTGGAGAGAAGGGACAAGATATAAAAGTTGTTATTCCATGGCGCTTAAAAAAATATCCTCGGTCAAATGTAACGATTATACAGGCTTCGTCGGGCATGGAAATTACAAAACGCTCTAGGGGGATTTGTAATTCAGAATATGGGACTTTTTTCTTTAAAGCACCAGAAAGCGGAACCTATTATATTTACTACTTAAATTTTAAACCGTACAATGGACATGGCTCTTTTTTAGGCCGTTATATTCCATACTCGCCTAAAGGATATATTCCCTTTCGCCCAAAAGAGGCAGAAGTTGTAAAAATTGAATCAAGATCTTCATTCGATAATTTTTATCCTATGGAAGTTTGTCAAACAAAAAAAGAAAAATTAGAATTTACCTCTGCATTAGCTAAGTCAGGTGGCGATTTTGCTCTTTTTCCAGAAGACAGAGAGCTTCCAATTCGTATGAAAGGCTATCTTCCCCATCGTTGGCTCACAGTCGGGGAAAGCTCTCAGTTTAAAATGGAAGCGATGCAAAATGAATATCGAAGCTACCAAATTGGGGTATATGCCTTTAAAAAAGAACTTATAAATATTCAAGTACAATTTTCGGATTTAACGAGTGAAGAGGGCTCTCTTATTCCGATTGAATCCCAAACCTGCTTTAACCTCGGGGGTATCGATCCATACGGCAAATCCTTTTCAAAAACAGTCAACCTCCCTTACTCCTGCGTTCAAGCCCTTTGGATGGGAATCGATATTCCAGAAGAGCAAAAACCAGGCCGATATACTGGAACCTTAACCTTTACCGCGGATAACGCAGCCCCAAAAACGATCGAGCTAACGCTCGATATTCTTGATTCTGTTATTGCAGACCGTGGCGACAGCGAACCCTGGAGACATTCTCGACTTCGTTGGCTAAATTCCACCATGGGATTAGAGCGTAAAATAACAAAACCATATACTCCAGTGCAAATGGCAACTGCTTGCGGAATCCAAGAAAGTTGTTGGACATTCAATATACTAGATCGGCAAATTTCGATTGCTAAAAACGGTTTGCCCACTTCAATTTTAGTCAATGGCACGCAAGTATTATCATCCCCCATCAATTTAGAGTTAAAAAAAGGTTGCAAAACCGTCTCCCCCATAGGAGAATCGCAAATTCGACTTCTTCAAAAGCACGAAACGGAAATTTCTTGGGTTGCAACTACCCTATACGATGGTTTTAGCCTTGTCGTTAATGGTTCTGTCGGCTTTGATGGATATTGTAAATTCGAAACAAAGATTGTTGCCAATAAAACGACAACTTTTACTAACATCAAACTATCTATTCCATGGGAAAAATCAAATGCAAAATACCTAATGGGAATGAATCAACCAGGTAGAGCAATGTTACCAACGGGTGGAAAATTGCGAGAAAAATGGATTAAACCTCAAGATGCTTTTTTTATAGGGTCGGCCCAAGCTGGAATGCTTTGCGAATTACTAGGTGCCACCTATTCTGGACCTTTGCTCAATTTATATAGGCCTGCACCGCCAAAAAGTTGGCACAATGGGGGTCTTGGTTCTCTTAAACTAGATTCTTTTGAAGATAAAATATTAACAGAAGTGACAACAGGAATTAAAACTATTGGCAAAGGGAAAGAAGAAAATTACGATTTTTCTCTAATTGTGACACCTGTAAAACCAATGGATCCACAAACTCATTTTAAAACTCGTTATTTCCATAGTCCAAACATTGACACCATCGATCCTAAATATGGAGTCAATGTTGTAAACTTGCACCATGCAAATGAATTTAATCCCTATATCAATTATCCTTTCATTGTTCCAGAAAAAACGAAAGAGTTTGTGAATCGAGTTCATGAAAAGGGAATGAAGATGAAAATCTATTATACGGTGCGCGAATTAACAAGTCTGCTCCCCGAGTTATGGGCGATACGAAGCCTTGGGGACGAAATTTTGCCCACAGGGCGTGGCGGTGGTTATACTTGGCTTCGTGAACACTTAGAAGATGACTATTCAACGCAATGGTATGCCTTCAATGGTGGAGAAGATATTCCAGATGCGGCTCTATTAACTTCTGGAGTTTCACGATGGTACAATTACTATATTGAAGGGCTCAATTATATGCTTAAAAATTTCAATATTGATGGTCTTTATTTGGATGATGTTGCATTTGATAGAACGATGTTGCAACGCATTCGACGTGTGATGGAAGCGAACAAAGAAGATTGCCTCATCGACTTACACTCAAATACGGGGTTTTCAAAAGGTCCGGCCATTCAATATACTGAATTCTTTCCGTATGTAGACAAAATCTGGTTTGGGGAGTCCTTCCGTTATGATCATATGTCTCCCGAAAATTGGTTGGTAGAAAGCTCTGGAATTCCTTTTGGTCTAATGGGTGATACTTTGCAATTTGGAGGACACCCTTGGAAAGGGCTCGTCTTTGGTATGACAAACCGACTCCCTTGGGGCGATATTGGTGCAGATGGAGATATTGCGACTCCTAAAGACCCTCGTCTTTATTGGCCTATTTTTGATGAGCGAGGCTTATCAGGCGCACAAATGTATGGTTGGTGGGATGAAAATCCTCTTGTCACCTTAAATACAGATAAAGCAAAAGCAACCCTTTATTGGAATAAAGAAGAGGGAAAGGGGATGTTGGCTATAGCTTCATGGGCAAATGTTCCTATCAATGTAAAAATCGATATCGATTGGAACCGTATTGGAGTGAATGAACAAAGTCTAAAGGCAGAAATTCCTAAAATTGATTTTTTTCAAGAAGCTGAAAATCAATTTATAGATTTTCTTTCTACTTCTATTCCAGTACAAAAGGGAAAAGTTATTTACTTTTCTCGCAAATAGTGTATAATGATTAGTATACTAGCTAGGAGTATTTTTATGAACAAATATAGTTTTATTGCACTATTACTACTTATTCTCTTTCCCTTTTTTCTCTTTGCAGAAAAACTAGACGATAAGGAACTATTAGACCTTATTTCACAAATGACTACAGAAGAGAAAATCGGAATGGTCCATGGCGATACCATTTTTGCAACGCTCGGAGTCCCTCGACTTGGAGTTCCTCCGCTAGTCATGGCAGACGGACCTCATGGGGTTCGTTGGGAAACGGCAGAAAATTGGTGGCAAAAAGATCACCCACATAATAAGGTAACTTCTTTTCCAACTCTAACCGCATTAGCGGCAACCTGGAATCAAGAACTCGCTAATGAATATGGAAAAGCACTTGGAAAGGAGTTTTATTCAAGGGGAAAAGATGTTGCGTTAGGACCTGGCATTAATATTTTGCGAACCCCATTAAACGGGCGAAATTTCGAATATATGGGTGAAGATCCCTATTTAGCAGGAAAAATTGCTGCAAATGAGGTTCTTGGTATGCAAAGCGAAGGTGTTGCTGTTTGTTTAAAACACTTTGCCTTAAATAACCACGAGTGCAACCGCCTCACTATATCTGTAGAATGCGAGGAACGAGCTGTACGTGAAATCTATTTGCCTGCTTTTAAACGAGCAATAAAAGAGGGGGATGCCTTGTCCCTAATGCCAGCTTATAATAAATTCCGTGGATACCACTGTGCAGAAAATCCCTATTTGCTTGACCAAGTTTTACGAGAAGATTGGGGTTACCAAGGAGTTGCAATTTCTGACTGGGGTGCAACGCACTCTACCGATTTAGCGCAAGCAATGACACTCGACATCGAAATGGGAACCGCTGTTCATTTGCGACGCCCCCATTTTTATTACATGGCAGAAGATTATTTAAAAGGAATAAAAGCTGGCAAATACGATGAAGCTAATTTAGACCGTAAAATTTACCATATTCTATACTTAATCAAACAACTTGGAAAATTAGGCGAAACCGAAGCCCGAGTAAGTTCGGCAGTTGCCATCAACCTCCCCGAAACTCAGGCAACTGCTCTTAAAACGGCGAGCGAATCTATTGTTCTTTTAGCAAATAAAGAAAAAGTTCTTCCTCTCCCCAAAGGCGAACTAAAACTCCTTGTTATAGGCGATGCAGCTATACGAAAATACAGCAACACCGGCGGTAGTTCAAATGTCGATCCTTTATACGAAATATCAATCTTAGAAGGGTTGCAAAATTATGCTGTTTTAAATCCAGGAATCAAAATCGACTACCTAAAAGGCTACAGCGGCTACCAATTTCCAACCGGCTGGCTCAAAGTCAAAGGCAATTTATCCAAATACGATAAAATTTTACTTTGCCTTGGAACCAATCACGAAAACAATGCTTACGGCGAAAAAGAGAGTAGCGATCGAATCCAATATGACCTTCCCCCAAGTCAAATCAAATTATTATCACGCCTTTTAAAAGAGCGTCCCGACACCATTGTCACTGTGACAGCAGGCACACCTGTAGGATTTGCTGGCATGGGCGATAAAATTCAAACCCTCCTTTACACCTGGTTTAATGGAAGCGAAAACGGAACAGCACTTGCTAAAATCCTTTTTGGTGAAATCACACCTAGTGGTCGCCTTCCATTTACCATTGCTAATCAATTATCCGATTACCCAGCTCATGCAAGTAAAGAGCAGTATCCAGGTGTAAACGGAGTTATTACCTATAGCGAAGGTTCAGACGTCGGCTATCGATACTTTGATAAACACCCAGCGAAAGTCCTTTTTCCATTCGGATATGGACTCTCTTACTCCCAATTTGAAATATCTAATATGCAACAGTCTCGGGTCAATGACCAAATTCAGTTGACGGGAATCGTCAAAAACATCGGTTCTGTTGCTAGCAAGACGGTCGTTCAATTGTATGTTAGCGACCTAGAGTCTTCACTTGCTCGTCCTTTAAAAGAACTCAAAGCCTTTACCAAAATTGAACTCGCCCCTAACGAGGAAAAAGAGGTCGTTTTTGTCCTTAATTACGATGCCTTTGCCTTCTTCGACGATTCTAAAATGCAATGGGTGGCAGAAGATGGAGAATTTGAATTTTTTATCACGCAAGATGCAAAGGATTTCACTTCTCTAACATCAACTATCAACAATATCAATAATCTAAAACGAGGAATACACTAAAATTTAATTTTATATGTAGCGAATAATTCTTTATCTTCATAAAAAAGAATTTCTCCAGACTCGGAGTAAAGGGTGACAGAAAGTCTGTTACCCTTTATTTTTTTTATATTAATGTCGAATATAGTATCAAAAGCGTGAATTTTTTGTAGGTTAATATAATCCCAATTTTCAGGTAGTTGTGGTGTCAAAGTAAAAGATTTTAAACCTGTAGGGCGAATTCCAAGCATTCCTTCTGTGAAAATTCGACAATAAAGCGCCCCCTCTGCTGATAAATGTTTTTGATTTCCTTCCGGCCAAGCTTCTACAGGATAGGGAACGTGCTCGCCTAGTGTCCTTTTTTGAGTATAATCTGTTAAATATTTCATGGTTCGCTTAGTTTCACCTGCTGCAAGAGCCCCTCTAAAGGCATAGAGGGTTGTTCGATCCCAAAATGTTTTGTCTCCTTCCTCGGTTAACATTCCATTGCCAAACCAAAGGTTGTCAGAGTAAAGCGCATCTATAGAGCCTTCTGCTCGTTCATAAATTCCCATTGCTAACGGAATTGCTATCCAAGAACGTAACTTTTTATTTCCTTTGTAATATCGGTAAGTCTCATATCCTTTCATATTTTCACCAAAATATCTTTCTATGGCAATATATAAATTTTCTGCTTCTTTAGCATATTTTTCTGCTTGTGTGTATTCTTTCAAATCTTTGGCTAAAAAACTTGCTGAACGAAGAGCGTCATAGTAAAGAGATGAAGTGCATAAATTGGCCGACCCAGTCGGGAACCTGCCTTCTAACTCATCTGATTCGGAGCGCACAACACCATCCTTATTTAACTGTCGTTTACAATACTCTAATGCCCATTGGATGTGCGGCCATATTGCATTTGCAACATCTTCGTCCCCATTGGCAAGAACAAATCGAGCAGCTCCGTAAGCATACATAGCTGCATCTCCACGGTCTTTCCCAAAGGGTTTCCCCCAAAAACTGCGACCTTCAGAAATTAGGCTACTTGGCATAGGATAATAGTTCTCTTTCATGAAATTCGAAAATAGATTAAAGACATTTATAGATTGTTCTATTGCTTTGTCGTAACCTGTAAATGCAAAGAAAGGGCTAGAATATTCACATTGATCGTTTGTCCAAGATGCAGCATAATAACTTCCTCCTCCAGGGCTATGCATGAGGCCATTGATTGTATCAAAAATACTTTCGCACGAGCGGAGCTTAGAAAATTGAAATTGTCTGTTGATAATAGGGTCAGGGGTCTCTAAAATTAGTTTATCCCATAAATCATTTTTAAATTTTATTCTATCCTTAATTTGATTTTTAGGATTAATAGAAATAGACTCAATCTTTTTTTCATTATCTGCTAACATGATAAAATGTAGAGTTCGTGTTTCAGAGGGGGGGAGGTCAACCGTAATACTTTCTAAAATTTGTTTATTTTCATAATATGTTCTAGTTTCAGCTTGATATATTCCAAATTTTCCTTTTTCCTTAAAGCTGTATTCACTATCTTTTATTTCTATAGATAATTTTTTATCAGTCGGATTTTTTAGTATCCACTCTTCTATCGTTGCCCTTTGGGAAAAAGCAGGGTAAAGCGTGCGTTTTATTTCTAGGTTGCTATTGGTTGTACATTCAAATGAGAGGTTTGCGCAAATAGAAACCTCTTCAACAAAATATTCGTTAATAAGATCTCCATCGACTTTAATTATTGGAGAAGTCTCTTCTTCAAAATTATGAGAAAAGCTAGCCCTTGTTTTATCTGGAACCATTCTTAGTTGAGGTACAATCAGTCTCCTAAAAAGTCTTAAAGTTTTATCCTCGTTCACTCCATAACTAATTAAACTTGCTGCTCCAAACCCAGCCATTTCTATGTGATCATAGTGTGGTAGATTTTTTTCTTCAGAAACATTCCAAGAAATTCCACCATCATCGTTTAAATACCATCTTTGATTAGGTGCATTCGGATTAACTTTTCCAGTATCCATCCAACTTGCAAAATACATGCTGTGATCATTTAGACAACTCGTTAGTATTAAAAATAAAATTAGTAAGAAACTAGAATAAAAAATTTTCATATATTCACTCCATAATATAAAGTTAAGCATCAAAA
>CAYJGX010000057.1:0-745 GCA_964369795.1 uncultured Spirochaetaceae bacterium | reverse complement strand
AAAAGAAAAAAAGAGCAAGTCTTTTTTTGACCTCTTGGAAAAACTGTGCTAAAATGACTAAAAGGATATTATTATGCGAAATAAATTCATTGTAACCGTATTATTTATTGATATCTATCTTGTGAGTCTTTTTGCTTCCTGTGTAAGCTATCCACCTGTAACCACGCAAACCCAGCGACTAAATGCACAAGAAGAGATGTTAGCGCGTCCTAGCAATCAAATTAAAGTGATGAGCTTTAATATTCGCTATGCCACATTTGCTGATGGGATTAATGCCTGGGAATATCGAAAGGGAAGTGTTGTGGACACCATTTTAGATGAATATCCCGACTTGTTTGGCGTTCAAGAGGCTTTTGTGGAACAGGTCCATTACTTAAATGAGCATTTACCCGAGTATACCTCTATTGGCGAAGGTCGTTATGGTGGAGACAAAGGAGAATTTGCAGCCATTTTCTATTCAAAAGAGAAATTTGAGCTTCTAGAGTCCGATACTTTTTGGCTCTCTCCAACTCCCGAAAAACCTTCTACAGGATGGGATTCTTCTCAATTTAGACCTTGTACATGGGGAAAGTTTAAAATAATCGCTTCTGGTAAAGAATTCTATTATTATAACACGCACTTCGATCACAAAGGTAGCCAAGCGAGAATTGAAAGTGCTAAACTCATCAATTCAAAACAAAAGGATTCTAATTTACTCGCCATTTTAACAGGAGACTTAAATTGCGCTCCTCAATCAGAACCGATT
>CAYJGX010000056.1:0-14419 GCA_964369795.1 uncultured Spirochaetaceae bacterium | reverse complement strand
TTTTTATTGAATTGATTATCGTATCCATTGATAATAGCAAAAAGAGGGTGTATAATTAATTGAAAAGGAGAGAAAAATATGCCCTTGATTTCTTGTTTTTATGGAATGATTATTAAAATGTATTTTCAACAAAAAGAGCATAATCCTCCACATTTTCATGTTGTTTATGGAGAATATGTTGGGGTTATTGATATAAAAGCGCTTAAAATGATGGAGGGCGATTTACCCTCTAAGGCATTGGCGTTGGTTTTAGAGTGGGCATCTATCCATCAATCTGAATTACAAAAAATTTGGGACACACAGGAATTTGTAAAACTACCACCTTTAGAATAATGGAGAAATTATGTTTTATAAGGTTAAAGCTGTTAAAGCATTAGAAAATTATTACTTACAAGTGACTTTTTTGAATGACGAGGTAAAGTTGTACGATGTAAAGCCTTTATTTAAGAAGTGGCAACAATTTCTTTTATTACAAATGGCTAACTCTTTGTTTGAACAAGTTAAGGTAGATGCAGGTGGCTATGCAGTTTCTTGGAATGATGAACTAGATTTATCATGTAATGAATTATATGAAAATGGAAATTTGGTGGAATAAAAGTGGTAAGGATTGGTGAGCGACCAGACGGAGACCAATTAAGAGTAATTGGACGCTGATTAAACGGCTTAGGGGGTGGAAAGGTCGGGCAAAGCCCGAGTTTCTGTAGTTTGCATAAGCAAACTACAGAACGGAACCCTTGGCAGAGTGTAGATGCGCCCTCCATGGCGCTCACTCTGCATCAGGACATCCTTGTCCAAGTGACGGCACGACCTGCCGTAGGCAGGAAAGCCCAAGTGCTAGGACAGCACAGTGCAGAATCAACCGTAATGCCAAGGAGGGCATAAGCAAGATTCTGCCAAGAAAGAAAAATCTAAATATGAAATTGTGTTTGACGAAATGGGGAAATGGGTGTAAAATAAAAAAAAGGAGACAATTATGGCACTATCATACATGCACATCGGGATTCCTATCACCGAAAAAAAAGAAGGAATGACTTATAACGAAGGAATGAAAATTTGGATGAGCAATCCTGCCGATTACGATATGGCAATCGAGTATTTAATTTTCGAAGAGGGAAATCCTTTTCCAAAAGAGGTTCAAACGCAAGTTCACGTCGCTTATAAAATGGACGACATGGAACCCTATTTAGCAGAGGCGGACAAAGTCATTTTTGGCCCAGTTCAAGCAAGTGAAACAGCTCGGCTAGCCTTCATTATTAAAGATGGAGCGGTTATCGAGTTATACGAAGAAAAATAAGATTGCGTTTCCAATAAGTCCTAGGGCGGCGGAAATTCCGATTATCATCGTCATGCTTATCTTTTTAACGAGAAAGAGGAGTGCGGCGACTATAGAAGCAATGGCTATTCCCAAGAAGTCAAATTCTGATGGGGATGGCCATTCTTTTTTGAGGAGATGGCGAATTTCGTAGCCGTCGAGAAGGTTTTTTGTGATAAGGCCAATAAAGGCGGTTCCAATGGCGGCGATAACAATAGGACGGATGGTAGCGAAGGTGCCTCGCACGAGGGGGTGCTTCATGTTAATTTTGCTGATGAAGATGGCGATGATTAGGATGATAATGAAACTCGGGAGGACGACGCCCGCGGTGCTACAGATGGCTCCAAGGGGTCCGGCCTGTTCAAAGCCAATAAAGGTGGCCATGTTGATGGCAAAGGGGCCGGGCGTCGATTCACTGATGGCAAGCATGTTTGTCAGTTGTTCGGTGGTTGCCCAATCGTGGCGGTCAAGCACTTCTGTGATTAGGGGGATCATGGCGTAGCCACCACCAAAGGTAAACAATCCGATTTTCGCAAATTCGAGGAATAAAAGCAGGTAGATCATTTTGTCCTCCTTTGTGTCAGGGCGCTTCGAACCAGCCCGATTAGGGCTCCCATTAGGATAAGATAGATCAAATTCACTTTGAAAAAGAGCAAGGCCAGAAAAGCGCCGGCGAACAAGATCCAGTTGACCGGATTTTTTTCCATTTTGCCCATGAACCGAATAAAGGCTAGCCCGATCATCATAATGACGCCGGCGCGAATGCCGTGGAAGATCCAACTCAAAACTCGGTTTGCGAGAAAGGCCTCTAGGAAAAAGCTAATTAAGGTGATCATTAAAAAAGAGGGGAGAACAAATCCAAGGGTACAAAGCAAGGCACCCCAGAATCCTTGTAGCTTGTAGCCAATAAAGGTGGCGGTATTTATAGCAAAGGGACCTGGCGTCGACTCTCCAATAGCGAGCATGTCCATCATTTCGTCGGCAGTCACCCATTTTTTCTTTTCGATGAGTTCGCTTTGCAACTGGGAAATGAGCGCATAGCCGCCTCCAAAGGTGGTGGCTCCTACTTTAAGGAAAAAGAGAAAGAGTTTTAGCTTGGTTGTGGGCTCGGTTTTAATTTCGGTTAAATTCGGTTCGTTCATTGAGACTATTATATTGAATTTTTTCTAAAGTTGCGACTCTTTCGTTTGTTTTTTTGGCATTCTTAAAGAGTATTTTGGATGAAGAAGGTGATTTCTTACCTAGTATTCCAGTTGATCGTATTTTTGACCTTGGTGAAAATTTATTTAAAATAATAAAAAATAGATAATCTTTTTTAAAGAAAATTCCTGCCTCGGCGATTACCACTTACTAGAAATTTTTCATCAAATTATTATTTCTTATCATCAACCTCATTTAAAAGAAGGGTGCGGACTTCTAGTTGGAAAAGTTTTCCTATTCGCCCTCCCTGGCGAGGGAAGATAACTTTGCGTCGGCATTCCTGCGCCTGAGCAATCTTGAAAAGATACAACTATTTGAAAAAGCAAGTGTTAGAACCGTTTGGGATGATGAAAGAGAAAAGTTCAATATAAGAAATAGAGCCGTTATTCGGAATAACCTTTTTCACAAATTATAAATTTTTCAATTGAGAATAGCGGTAAATTGCTGTATAATTAAGTAAGGAGCATTTAATGACCTTGTATCATGGAAGCAATAGTGAAGTTTCTCAACCTAGAATTTTACCCAATTTACGTGCATTGGATTTTGGGGCGGGATTTTATTTAACTTCGTCAAAAGAGCAGGCACAGAATTGGGCAAAAACGGTTTTTCGAAATAGGAAATCTGGTAAACCTATTCTTAATATTTTCACTTTTGATAAGGTGGGCTCACTTAAAATCTTGAAGTTTGATCGACCTAATGCTAAATGGTTGGATTTCGTCGTTTCTAATCGCAAAAATCTTGCCGTTAAAAAATACGATCTCGTCATTGGCCCTGTTGCTAATGATACTACGCTTCCTGTAATAGACGACTATATTGCTGGTGTTTATACAAAAAGTGAAGCTATAAGACGACTACTTCCTCAGAATTTAACAGACCAATATGCTTTTTTGACCGATAAGTCTTTGGCAATACTAAAATTTGAAGGAAGTGAACAAATATGAACAATGCAATCACTCGAATTTTAACTTTTATGGATAAGGAAATTGTCAAATGCATTGTAGAAAAGTATGGATTTGCCGAAAAAGAGGCTTTGCTAGATTTTTATCGCTCCCAAACCTATGAAATGCTTGTAGATTTAGAGGGAGAACTCTATAAATGCAGTCCTCTTATTTTATTTGACATGTGGGAAAGCGAAAAGATTACAGGGAATCCTCGAAATTCTCAATATATACGAGGCTATTAAAATGAGTAAAGAGAGTGAATTTTTTATCTATTTAATAGAACGTTACGCAAGTTACAAAGAGACAACTGCAAATAAAGTTTTAGCCTTTTGGGACGAACTTAATTTAACCGATTTCATTTACGATATGTACGAAATGTACCACATCGAACGACTCGAAAATGCCTTTAATGACATCGACCAAAAAATAACTGCCATCAAACTTGCACTAGAAAACACAAAACTTTAAAAAATACGTTTAAATTTCGACTCCTTGACCTCTTTTTAATTGACATTTTTGTAATACATGATAATATTACAATATGGAATGGGATGAAGAAAAAAATAAGAGTAATATCAAAAAACATGGAATCTCTTTCGAAGAAGCACAAGAGGTTTTTAACGATCCCAATTTAATTGAATATTATGATAAAGCAAATTCTTCTTTAGACGAAGATCGATATGTCTGTTTTGGAGATATTGGAAATTGTCTGGTCATTGTTGTTGTTTATACAGATAGACAAGGGAAAATAAGAATTATTTCGGCACGAAAAGCCGAGCCAATAGAGGAGGCAAAATATTATGAGCATATCAAGCAAACGATTGGAAGAAATTAGAGCCTTTAAAAACGAAGACTTTGAGGATTCACCTGTTTTAACAAAAGAGCAAATGTCTCAAATGGTTACTAGCCATTTAGTAAATAAAAAATTATGGAAACCTCAAAAGCAGGTGTTGAATGTTCGAATAGATGCGGATATTTTAGAAAAGATGAAAAGTCATGGAAAAGGATGGCAATCACGCCTAAACGATTTTTTACGAAATGCAGTTACAACAGGGCAACTATAGAGGAATTATGAAAAAACTATCTATCATCTTTTTAATTACGGTTATTTTAACCTCTTGTCTCTCTACCGACCCGTATGAAAATGGGGTTTGTGTGGCGCAGTTTGTGCCAGAGCGGGCAGACGATTTTGCTTTTGAAAACGATTTAACGGCATGGCGTGCCTATGGGCCTGCCTTGTTAAATTCGCCCGAGGACAGTGGGCTAGACATCTGGTTTAAGGCGGTCGACTACCCTGTTATGGAAAAACTTTATTTTCAGGCGTTAAAGCGAGGAAAAAGCTATCATGAATTTCGGGGCGAGGCTTATGACCCATACCATGTGGGCAAAAGTTTTGGGGTAGGGGCGAGTGCTCTAACCGATGGCAAGAATGTTTATCGAAGCAATGTTTACCGAAGTTATAAAATTTTAAGCGAGAGTGGCGACGTCGTCTCGTTTGTTTTGACCTATTTGTACGAAGCCATTCCTGGCGTTATAATTGAAGAACTTAAAACTTTTACTTTGGCAAAAGGTTCCTATTTTGTTGATGTTGATGTCGAGTTGAAAGTGCTAGAGGGTTCCGTTGACAGGTTAAATTTGATGCCAGCGGTAGGGATTACTTTGCACGATGGTAAAATAGAGGCAGTGAAAATTGGTGGTGCAGGGCTATCGGCTGCTGTTTATGAAAAGATTGATGGTCATGGCTTGTTTACGGCAGTCGTCGTGAAAAAGTCGGATCTTATATGGACGCAAAAGGTGGCTATGCCAGAAAATCCAATGGAACAAAAAGACGAAAGTGATGTTTTGTTAATTGCAAGCAGGGTATTAACAGACGAGGGCTTGAATTATCGCTATAGTGCAGGATATGGATGGTCGGGTCACAAAACGGGAGCTATCAAAACTGTCGAAGAATGGCAAAAAATCATCGACCTTAAAACATCAAACTAAAACATCAAACTAAAATATCAAAATTAAACATCAACAAAAACAGGAGAATTTATGAAAAAATTTTTATTAGTGGCATTGTTACTAGCAATGGTTTGCAATCTTTTTGCTGCAGGGCAAAGGGAAATGAAAGCGGTGGATCTTGGGAAAGAATGGACCCAAGCAGAAATTTATGGTGCAATGAATAAAGTCGGGAAATGGCAGATTCGCAATCCTGGCTGGCACGCAAAAAATGGCTGGCTTTGGGGTGCCTTGATGTCAGGAATGATGGAATGGAATCGCATCGCCTTAGAAAATGATGATAAGATGGTGCTCGATTGGATGTTAAAAGTTTTTGACAATGTCGACTGGACTCTTGGGACTTGGCTAAACGATTATCATGCCGATGATCATTGTATTGGTTGGACCTATTTAGAACTGTACCGATCTTTAGTCGATTGCCATAAGTGTGATGACACTCAAAAAGCAAAGATGATTGCTGATGTTAAGGCTCGCTTCGATTGGATTTTAGCAAACCCAGCAGATGTTCCTTTGGAATATGTGGCTGCCGACTGGAGACGATACAGTTGGTGCGACGCCCTTTTTATGGGACCTCCTGTCTGGCATAATTTAGCGCAATTAACAGGAGAAACAAAATATTCCGATTTTGCAAATAGCGAATGGTGGGCAAGCACAGAATATCTTTTTGATGACGAAGAAGGTTTTTACTATCGCGATAGCAAATTTTTTGATTCTAGAGAATCTAACGGAGCAAAAGTCTTTTGGGGACGAGGTAACGGTTGGGTATTAGCCGGTATTCCTCGCGTTTTAAAATATCTGCCAGAGAACCACAACGACAGGGATAAATACATTAAGCTCTTTCAAAAGATGGCAGCATCCACTTTAGCCGCCCAAGGCGAAGATGGATTTTGGAGGGCATCGCTACTAGACCCAGATGCTTACCCAACGCCAGAAACAAGTGCGACAGGTTTCTTTTGTTATGCGCTTATTAAAGGATACAACGAAGGTTGGCTCGATGAATCTTACAAAGAGGCTTCACTTAAGGCATGGAATGCTTTGCAAGGCGCAGTATTGCCAAATGGGAAATTAGGCTGGGTTCAACCTGTTGGAGAAGATCCTAAAAAAGTAGAATGGAATATGACCGAAGTCTATGGAGTGGGTGCCTATCTTTTAGCGGGGGCAGAGTGGTACAATACGGTAAAATAATTTTAGTTGGATTTGTTAGTTTGATGGTATTATTGCCTACCTTGCTCTTTAGCCAAACAACTTTGCTAAATGAGGCGCGAAAGGAATGGCTGTTAGAAGCTTATGAACAAGGTACCGATGCAGAGTTGGTGCGGACTTGCCGCGAAGTGATTGCCCAAGCGAATCTTATTTTAGATTTGCCTCCAGTCGAGTTTAAAATGATTGGCCCTCGTTTGCTGCAAGTTTCGCGTGAGGCTATTTATCGAATTGGCCATTGCTCGATGGCGTGGACCTTAACTGGCAAAAACAGCTATTTAGAAAAAGCAATAAGCGAAATGCAAGCGATTGCCTCTTTTCACACTTGGAATCCAAGCCATTTTTTAGACGTAGCCGAAATGTCTTTTGCTATGGCCATTGGTTTAGATTGGCTAAAAGAGGGCATAAAAGAGATGCAGCCTGGACTCTGGGAAGAACTTGCAGGTACTCTAATAAAATTAGGACTTAAACCAGGATTAACGCATTATAAAAGCTCTAATTGGTGGACAACTGGGCGAAATAATTGGTGCCAAGTTTCTAATGGCGGATTAACTGTGGGCGCGCTTGCGGTAAAAGAATATGCACCTGAATTGGCAACTGAAATTGTGCGCTATGCAAAAGAATCACTACCTAAAATTTTATGGATATATGAACCCGATGGATTTTATCCAGAGGGGGGTTGTTATTGGGAATATGGAACCGTCTATCATGTCCTTATGATCGACGCCCTTTTGTCAAACGAAGAAAAAATAGATTCTTCGCTGATGTCTCTTCCATTATTGCATAGTTATGAATCGATTATTAAAGGAGTCGATCCTTATTCTTTAAGCTATAATTTTGGCGATGGAATATTAGAAGTTCCGTTTAAGCATATGTCGACACCTATCTTGTGGCTGGCCTCGGTTAATAACGACAAGAAGGCTTTAAAACAGTTGAGTGTTTTAGAAAAAGGTTGGCAGGCGGATAAAGAGAGCGACTGGAACAACGCCAGGTTTTATTTTTTAAATCCCATTTACCAAACTAAAGCGGTAATCGACTCGTTGCGGCAAACAGGCGAAAACTATAAAACTCAGGCGTCGGCATTTGAGGGCTCACAAACTCGGGAAACGTATGGTATCCTTGCCGACGGAGGCGATTTACATTCGTGGGATGGAACAATGCCCTTTTTCGTCTGGAAAAAGGGCGACCAAAACGATCAACTCTTTTTGGCGGGGAAAGGCGGCAAGGCGAATTTCTCACACGCATCCATGGATGTGGGCGCCTTTGTCTTGTACAAATACGGCATTCGTTGGGTAGCCGACTTGGGGCGAGATAATTACAATCTACCCGGGTACTGGGACTACACTCAGGGAACGGGTGGCCGCTGGAGGGTATACCGCCATCACGTGGCAAGCCAAAACCTTTTCCGTCCTACGGGGAAGCAACAACGGGTCAATGCCCATGCGGCCTTTAAGGTGAACGTGAACGAGAAGCCAAGCGTGGGCGATTCTATTTCTATAGATTTAACAAAAGTCTGGAGGGGGTCGGTTAAGAGCTACGAACGCGAGTTTAAGCTTTTGTCACAGTCTGAGTTGGTTGTCGTTGACCGCTTTGAAAAGGCAAAAGCGACTCCTGTGTGGCAAATTGTCACCGAGGCGACTCCCGAAATTGTAGGCGACAAAATGCTGCTTACAAAAAACGGTCACAGTTGCTCTCTATCGGCAAACTTGCCAGGGAAGTGGGCTGTAACGCCTGCGAAGTTTCCAAGAGCGAAGGTGCGGGGAGAGGGTGATAACGCCGGGTTTGTTGTGGTCGAGTACCGAGTTGCAAAACGCTCTGGCGAATTAGAAATAAATTTTTCGTTTTAACTCCTCAAATTGATTGACACTGTAAACTCTATCAACTACAATTGTATTAGTTGTGGAGGTTGTTATGGGAACAGTTCCTACTCAAGTCAGAATAGATGCGAATCTTAAGAAACAGGCTATATCTCTTTTTGGTAGTTTAGGACTCGATATGTCTAGTGCCATGAATATCTTTTTGCGACAATGTGTTTTACGAGGGGGCTTGCCCTTTAGCGTAGAAAATCCTCAATATAAATTAGAAGTAATCGAGGCAATAAATGAAGCCAACCTTCTCTGTGCAGATCCAGGTACAAAAAAGTATAGTAGCTTTGCCGAAGCTATGGAAGATTTGGATAATGAATAATGGCAAACTATCAACTTATTTTAACGGGCAAATTTAAAAAAAGTTTAAAGCTTGCGAAAAAGAGAGGATTTGATATAGGTTTGTTAGAGAAAGTTGTCGATGTTTTGCAGAGTGGATTGCCTTTAGATAAAAAGTATAAAGATCATGCCTTGCAAGGCGATTACAAAGATTTTCGCGAGTGTCATATTCAACCAGATTGGCTTTTAATTTACTTAATTCAAGATGCTGTCTTAACCTTAACGTTGGTAGATACTGGCACGCATAGAGATTTGTTTAAAATTTATTAGAAGTTTGTCGTTCCTATTTCTCATTATCTAAATTATCTCATTGACAGAGTTCGCATTTCACCTTATCCTTATTTTATTGAGGTTGATAATGAAAAAGAGTTTAGCGGTTTTAGTTTTCCTAATGATATTGATGGTCTTTAGTTGTGCAAGTGGAGTGGGGACTAAAGGGAGTCGCTTAATTGTTTCGCAAGAGACACTAGATGCAATGCCAAATTTAATCGAAGCTGATGGTGCCTATTGTTGGTTTTCATCTCCTCGTGCCATTTGGGTTAAAAATAGTGCGGGCGAGGCGCGAGTGTTAACGGGTTGGGTTAAATCCGACGGAACGGTAGAGGCTGGTTTAGTCGATCCCGAAACAAAAGAATGCGAATCTTTCGTACTGCATGAAAAAATGGAAATTGATGACCACGATAATCCCTCGTTTGTGGAGTTAGCAAATGGAAATTGGATGGCCTTCTATTCTAAACATTCTACTCACAATGGCATATTCACAAGAACGACAACCATCCCTGGGGATATGCAAAGCTGGGGAACCGAAGTGGCAATTAAGACCCACGATCCAGATTTTTATGAAGGTGCGACATTTTACGAAAATGCAAAAGCCAATGCGCATTACACCTATGCAAATGTTTTCAAAGTACCACAAGAAAATAATCGACTCTATCTCTTTTGGCGAGGCTTTCATTATAAGCCAAACATGAGCTACAGCGACGACAACGGAAAAACTTGGTCGCCAGCACGAATCGTCTTGCTCGAAGACAATCCAACCTATAACTCTCGCCCGTATGTGCGCTACTTTGGCGACAAAAATGGCAAAATTCATTTGACTTTTACCGATGGCCACCCACGTGACGAGAAATTTAATTCTGTATACTATGCTTACTTGCAAAATGGTGCCTTTTATGAGGCCGACGGAACACTAATAGCAAAAGTGAGTCAACTTCCAATGCCCCTAGATACAACAGAGAAAGTCTACGATGCAAGGGCAGCCGTTGCTAGTACTGGCGAAGGCCGAGCATGGGTTTGGGATGTGGCAACCGACGAAAAGGGAAACCCTGTCATTGCTTACACAAAATCACCCACCGAGACGCACCAAGAGTATTGGGTTGCTCGCTATACAAACGAAGGTTGGCAGGAGTTAAAGATTGCCGATGCAGGAAAATGGTTCCCGCAAACCCCTATTGGAACAGTAGAGCCCGAGCCCCATTACACGGGTGGAATTTCTATCGACCCAGAGAATTGGCAAGAAATATATTATAGCACCAATGTTAGTGGAAAATCTGTACTAATGAAAGTACGAATTAAGCTTGATGTGATTAGTCTCGACGCAGGTAATACAATGGCAGGCCTCACGGCTCCAGAAAAAGTAGAGGAGAGCAAATGGGATCAAGTTCGTCCTGTGACTATTCGTGGCAAACGACCTACAAAGATGAAAGGGGCAAATGTTATATGGATGGAAAATTTTTATTATCGCCATTGGGCAGATTATAGAAGTGCAATTAATTTAAAATAAAATATAAATATAATTTTTTATTTTTCCTCTTAACAAATTCATAAAATCGGGTTACAATTATTTATTATGAATAGAAGAAAATCCACCTTTTTTGTTAATTTTAGTTTGATATTAGTGCTCCTCGTTGCTACCATTTCGTGTGCCACTCTTGCCGCCACCACGATAGAGCAAACCTTGCAAACGGCACCTGTTTTTGCAAGCAACATGGTATTGCAACGCGATCAGGAGAACACAATTTGGGGCTGGGCAAACCCTGGTGCAAATGTCAGAATTGAGTTTGTCGGTAAAAATATTACCACGCTAGCAAATGCGAAAGGCGAATGGAGGGCACGACTTCCTAAGTTAGAGGTTTTGCCGTCAGGAACTGCCCTTAATATGGAAATTTTTTCGGAAGATGAACACCTTTACTATGACAATATTCTTGTGGGCGATGTTTGGTTATGCACAGGGCAGTCGAATATGCATTGGACTCTTTCTCAGTTTAAGGAGACAGAGCGCTGGACAAAGGAATCGGTTAATTATTCAGAAGTTCGGATTTCGACCGTAGAACGCAAAGGTTCACTAGTGCCAACAAAACAATTTAAGATGGAGCAACCTTGGTCTGTCTGTGGTCCAGAAAGCAGTGCAATCTTTTCTGCGGTAGGCTATCATTTTGGCAAAATAATTAACCGAGAAGTGGGGATTCCTATTGGACTTATTGCAACTAATTTAGGAGCTGCTCGGATTCAAACTTTTATGTCAGAAGAGGATTTAGCAAGTGATCCTAAAATTTTGGAATATACAAAAAATATAGAGGCTCTCCATCAGGCTAAAAGCTCTCAGGAGGGGCGTCCTCTATGGGATTCCCCTTCCGAAATTTACAACCAAATGATTTATCCGTTGGTCGGATTTGGAATAAAAGGGGCCATTTGGTACCAAGGCGAAGGAAATATAGAAGAGGCCGATGCCTATCCTAAAATGCAACAACTAATGGTCAAAAGATGGCAGTCCGATTGGAAGATGAAAGAATTTCCCTTTTTCTATGTCCAAATAGCCCCTTTTAATTACGATTGGAATCCTGCTTTCGACAGGAATAAGGCAATGTATCAACTCATGCAAGCCCAAGTCGATGCTCAAGAGTTAATTCCAAATAGCCAAATGGTTGTCATTAGCGATATTGGAGAATGGCACGATATTCATCCTCAAAACAAAGATGTAGTTGGTGGACGCCTTGCAAATAGTGCATTGCATAAAGTCTATGGCTGGGAAGGAAGCCCTTTGTATCCAACCGTCTCCAATGTCAAAGAGGTGACTATCGAAGGAATTAATGCACTCGAACTTAGTTTTACAGGTGCACGAGAGCTTAAATTTTATCCTATCGATCCAAGCAACAATGGTTTTAGTGTTGCAGGAGAAGACAAAGTCTATTATCCAGCAAAATTTAGAATTGTAGGCACAAAAATATATTTGCAAGCGGCAGAAGTTCAAAATCCAAAATATTATCATTTCGCATGGAAATTTACCGAGCAAACACGTCTTTTTAATGAAGATCAATTGCCTTTAGGCTTTTCGTCTAACGATGAGAACTTAAAATATAAAAAATAAACGAAGGAGTTTTTATGAATACCTCAAAAATTACAGCAACGGCTGTAGCTTTATCAACAATAGCTGGAGTAGCACTTCAGGCTCAAGAACGTCCGAATATCTTGTTTATATTCACAGACGATCATTCAAAAGAGGCAATTAGTGCCTATGGTTCAACACTTATTGAAACACCGAATTTAGATCGAATAGCAGACGAGGGGGCTCTTATGCTCAACAATACTGTTTGTAATTCGATTTGTGGGCCTAGCCGAGCGGCAATTTTGACAGGAAAGCACAGTCATATGAATGGAAAAATTGACAACATCCAGCTTTTTGATCCATCACAACCCACTTTTCCAGTTACTATGCAAGAAAACGGATACAATACTGCCATTGTTGGGAAATGGCACCTAGACGGAGATCCACACGGCTTTGATTACTGGGAGATAACCCCAGGGCAAGGGAGTTATATCAATCCCGATTTTTACGGGAGCAATGGAAAACGGCGTGTAAACGGGCATAATACCGATGTTGTGACCGATATGGCGATGGATTGGATAAGCGAAGTAACGCAGTCTAACGATGAACCTTTCTATCTAATGTGTCAGTACAAAGCGCCCCACCGAAGTTGGGTTCCAGCGGAACGACATTATGATCTTTATGACGATGTCAATTTCCCAATACCCGACCGATTTTACGAAGACTTAACTGATAAACCAGCCTATTATACAGAAAATGAAATGAGAATAGACGACCATATGCTGATGGACTTCGACCTAAAAATCCCTCGAACAGGAATTAAAGATTCTTTAGGTCGGACTCTGTCTAATCTCGAGTATAAGAGAATGACATTAGCTCAAAAAAAGAAATGGAATGACTCATACCGAGACGAAGTCAAAAACTTTAAGAAAAATCATAAGAAGTGGAGTGAAAAAGAACTTGCAGAGTGGAAATATCAGCGATATATGCGAGATTATTTAGGATGTATTGCGGGTGTTGATGAAAATGTGGGACGGCTTCTTGAATTTTTAGAAGAGTCTGGATTGCGAGAAAATACAATCGTTGTCTATTCTTCGGATCAAGGTTTTTATCTTGGTGAACGAGGTTGGTATGACAAGCGATGGATGTATCACGAATCTCTATCGATGCCTTTCCTTATTTCTTGGCCTGGCAAAATTGAAGCGGGAAAAGTCTTTACCGAATTAACTCAAAATATTGACTTTGGACCCACATTTTTAGAATTTGCCGGACTTCCAATCGATGAAAAAATGCAAGGAGAAAGTTTTGCAAAACTGCTTACAGGCACAGGCTCATTTGACCGTAATGAAATCTATTATCATTATTATGAAATGGATGAACACAATGTCCCTCGTCACGAAGGAGTCATGAACCACGATGCAAAACTGATCTCTTTCTACGACTTTAACGCATGGGAACTCTACGATCTTAAAAACGACCCAGAAGAGACAAACAATCTTTATGGAAAGGCAGAAAATGAAGAGTTGCAGGCTAAAATGCATGACTTGCTCGATACAGTAAAAGAGAAATATGAGGTTGTCAAATAATGAGAAATTCAAAGGGTTTGCCATTGCTTGCACTGTCTACACTTTCGATTGTTGCAGTCCAAGCAGAAGAGATAAAACGGCCTAATATTTTATTTCTTTTTACAGATGATCACTCGGTAGAAGCTATTAGTGCATACAATGATCATTTGGTGCAAACTCCTAATATCGATCGAATTGCAAATAAGGGTGCTATTATGCTAAATAATACCGTTTGTAATTCGATTTGCGGACCTAGCCGAGCAGCTGTGCTTACAGGTAAGCACAGCCATATCAATGGCAAAAAAGACAATTTTACTAGCTTTGACAACGACCAAGAGACCTTTCCTAAGATCATGCAAGAATCTGGTTATAATACGGCAATCGTTGGCAAGTGGCACTTAGGCGGCCGTCCCCAGGGATTTGACTATTGGGAAATTACACCTGGACAAGGATGGTATGTCAATCCTAATTTTTATGGAACCAAAGGGCGAACTAAATACAAAGGCCACAATAGCGATGTAACGACCGATCTTGCACTAGAATGGTTAGAAGAAGTGAACCCAAACAAAACCGAGGAGCCTTTCTTGCTAATGTGTCAATATAAAGCACCTCATCGAGGCTGGGTTCCCGCACCCCGTCATTATAATCTATATGACGAAACCACTTTC
>CAYJGX010000055.1:0-14553 GCA_964369795.1 uncultured Spirochaetaceae bacterium | reverse complement strand
CTGCAGAGCAGACTGTGGGCTTTTCATTGCAATCCCTCACGCGTTTAAGTCAGCAATCTCTATTTGCATATATCATAGTCCTGTTACTTGCTCGCATTGAGAATTTCAAAAAGTGCTTGGTTGAAAAAAACGGAGAATCGTTGTATAATTTTTATATTAGTTTAAGAGAGATAACGATTCAATAGATTCTCAATTACAAACAATACTAGCAAACAACCTAAGGAGTTAAAAATGAACGAAATTAAATGTCCAAAATGTAATGAAGTCTTTACGGTCGATGAATCGGGTTTTGCCGCTATTTTAGATCAGGTACGTAACGACGAATTTAATAAACAGGTTGCACAACGGGAAGCTTCGCTATTAAAAGAGAAAGAAAACGAATTCAAACTCTATAAAGAACAATCTAAGGCCGAACTTGCTAATCAACTATCAACATCAAAATTAGAAATAGAGCAACTTAAAGCAAAAATCGAGGCAGCCAATGCCGAAAAAGCTCAACTCGTAGAATTAACCGAAGTTAAGACGAAGGCAGATTTAGAGAAACAACTTTCCCAAAAAGAGATGACGATTTCTAAACTTCAAGAAGAGGCTAAAAGAGCAGAAACATCATCAGAATTACAACTTAAAACCATCAAAGAGAGCTACGAGAGCAAACTAAAAGAAAAAAATGATCTTGTGGACTACTACAAAGATTTAAAAACGAAGCAATCAACCAAAATGCTTGGCGAAACGCTCGAACAACACTGCGAAATTGCCTTTAATAAGGTGCGGCCGCTTGGATTTCAGAATGCCTACTTCGAAAAAGACAACGACGCCAAGGAAGGAACCAAAGGCGACTACATTTTTCGTGAATCGACTCCCGATGGAATCGAATTTTTGTCCATTATGTTCGAAATGAAAAACGAAATGGATACCACCTCAACAAAAAAGAAAAATGAAGACTTTTTTCAAAAACTAGATAGCGATCGAACCAAGAAAAAATGCGAATATGCCGTGCTTGTCTCGATGCTCGAGGCAGACAACGAATTTTACAACGACGGGATTGTCGATGTCTCCTACAAATACCCAAAAATGTTTGTCATTCGCCCCCAATTTTTTATTCCCCTTATATCGCTGCTAAAAAATGCAGCTCTCAACACGGTCGAAGCAAAGAAGCAGGTGGTAGAACTGCGAAATCAAAATATCGATATCTCAAACTTCGAAGATGATCTAACAACTTTTAAAGATGCTATTGGCAAAAATTATCGTATTGCAGGCGAAAAATTTAATGACGCGATTGCACAAATTGATAATTCTATCAAAGCACTCCAAAAAACAAAAGAATTTCTGCTAGGTTCAGAGAATAACTTACGCCTAGCACACGACAAGGCAGAAGATTTAACCATCAAAAAATTAACGAAAAACAATCCCACCATGCAAAAAAGGTTTGATGAGATTTAGGTAAAATTTTCTAAAAAAATACAGGCAAAAATGTAAATTCTCTTTATATAAGTGATATGGAGTGAGTTATGAAAAGACATTTTGAAGATTCTGCCTATAAGTTGCTATTTGAAAATAATGATATGGTTAGGTCACTGTTGCAAAATTTTGTTCACGAGGATTGGGTCGATAGTTTAGATTTAGATGATTATGAAATTCGTAATGTTGAATTAAAAAGCATTTTTGATGTCGATAGGTCCGTCGATAAGCTATATGAATTTCATTCTAGGGATCATTCATTTGCGCTATTATTACTAGTTGAATTTCAAGGCCGACCTGTTCCGATGTACCTTCGAATTCGTGATTATGAAACGAGAATTTGGGATTCGCAAATCCGCAAAAAACAAAAAGCAATGGTTGTCGTGCCAGTAGTCGTTTATACAGGGGCGACTCCATGGAAAGAAAGCCCTAAAGCAGTCGATTTTGTTCATGTCCCTAAGACAGAGCTAGAACGATTTTTGATGGGAGATTATATATTGCTTGAAGTTAATAAATTTGAAATAGAGCAATTACTAAATCCGCCTACTGAACTTGGTTCTGTTTTCGCACTTGGAAAAGTTGATTTTAAAAAAAATCCTAATGTTGCTTTAGTTCAATATACGAAGATTTTTCAAGAAATTAAGCGAAAGAATTTAAAGAATTTTAATTTGATAAGCGAGTATTTTACTGGACTTTTGATTCAGAAGGGGGTACAATTAAATATTATTGAGGATGTTATTTATAATCCAATGGAGGGAAATCCCATGACCTTGTTTGAACAAAGTCTAAACGAATTATTTGATGAACGCGATCGTATTGCAACAGAAAACGGACTTTCTAAAGGCTATGCAAAAGGAATGAAGCAAGGGATTGAAGACGGGATTGCAAAAGGAATGAAGCAAGGGATTGAAGACGGGATTGCAAAAGGAATGAAGCAAGGGATTGAAGACGGGATTGCAAAAGGAATGGAACAAGGGATTGAACAAGAGCGCATTAAAAATGCAGCCGCAATGAAAGCAAATGGACTAGATTATTTGCTAATTAGTAAAATAACTCAATTATCACTCGATACAATAAAAACATTATAGCAATGAACTTTTTACTCATTCCGTATAAGAATGATAAAGATTAGGAATTCAGATAAAATAATAAGTAGGTAGAGATTTTTAAAGTGCCCTAAAGGGGCATTATCTAAAGCGTCTATCCCAAACAGTCTTCTATTCGCTTTAGCCAAAAGCCACTTAGGCAATTTTTTCGCAAATAAAATGCGAAAAAATTCCATCTATCTTTTCCGTATAAGAATGATAAAGGTTGGGAATTCAGATTAAGTAATAAGAGGGTAGAGATTTTTAAATTGCCTAAGGGCATTATCTAAAGCGTCTATCCCAAACAGTCTTCTATTCGCTTTAGCCAAATGCCACTTAGGCACTTTTTTCGCAAATAAAATGCGAAATAAATTCCATCTATCTTTTCCATATAAGAATGATAAAGGTTGGGAATTCAGATTAAGTAATAAGAGGGTAGAGATTTTTAAATTGCCTAAGGGCATTATCTAAAGCGTCTATCCCATACAGTTTTCTATTCGCTTTAGTGAAATGCCACTTAGGCACTTTTTTCGCAAATAAAATGCGAAAAAATTCCATCTATCTTTTCCATATAAGAATGATAAAGGTTGGGGAATTCAGATTAAGTAATAAGAGGGTAGAGATTTTTAAATTGCCTCAGGGCATTATCTAAAGCGTTTATCTCAAACAGTCTTCTACTCGCTTTAGCCAAATGCCACTTAGGCAATTTAAAAATCTTTATGCGTGTTTATTAGAGACTATGTAAATTCCCAACCTTTATCATTTTTTTATAATTCTTTTCGCAATCGCTAAATCTTGAGGATGGGTCACCTTAATATTATCGGGTGACCCTTTTTCTGTTGTGACAGTGCCTCCATAGGCAAAAAGAAGAGAAGAATCATCTGTAAATTCCCGATTTTCAGATGCCGCTTTCTCGTGTGCCGCCAATAGAGAAGCTAGATCAAATTTTTGGGGGAGTTGCACGTTAAAAAGTTCATTACGCACTAGAATTTCGTTTAGTAAAGCTGTTTGTGGATCTTTTTTTAAAACGGTAAAAGGAATATCTTCTGCAAGGGTGACGTTGGGGTTGGGGTTATTCAGGAGTTGCAAAAAGAAGGGATAAAGTTTGCAAGGACGAGCTGTTTCGTGGAGTAGAAGGTTGGTTCCCGTTGCCTGTTTTAAGCCATTTAATACCGATTCTTGGCGAATCTTCCCGCCCTGGGCAAAGCGAAGGAAGGGGGTTAAGGCGGGCGTCTTTTTAGCAACGATTTTTCCGATTTTGGATCGATACTTTGCATCGCAAACGATAACCAATTCAGTTAACTGGATTTTCTTGTTTTTAACTAATTTTTCTATTGGTAATAAGGACCAAAGAATTAGCGGCTTTCCAAGGAGTTTGACAAATTGTTTAGGGATTTTAGCCTTAAATCGAGAACCTGTGCCCGCGGCTAAAAGAAGAACACTTGTTTTGATAGGGGACTGAGTTTTATTCATGAATTTCTGTTATCTCCAATGTTGTGGGAATGCTTCGTAGCGATTTTTTAATATAGGAAAAGTCTTTTTCTCCCTTTAGTTCGATGATAAAATCGCCCTCTAAATTATCATTTGGAAGAGAGGTGATTTTTCCTTGTAACAGTGATCCGTTGTATTTTCTAATGGCGTTATCGATTTGAGAGAATAAATCTGGGATAGGGCGACTAATTAGCATAAAATGATGATGCTGATTATTTTTTCCACGATCCCATTGCACTTTTATTTCTCGCACATCAATTTCTGGAATATGGGCAAAGTCTTTGCATCCTTTTTTATGAATAATAATACCTCGCCCTCGCGAAACATAGCCAACAATTTCATCACTTGGAAGGGGGTGACAGCAACCAGCCATCTTAATTAAATAATTGCTTTGGTTGCCAGCTTTAATATTTAGAGCCGTTTGCCCGAAAAAAAGTTGTGTCGTTTCCTCTGGAGTTGGAAGATTACTAATAGATTTTGATGGTTTAGCCTCTTTTATAGGCGTCTTAGGTGTTGGTGTATCTTCTACATAATGAGTCGATTTAGGGTCATTGTGCATGAGCCAATGTTTAATCCTATTTTTTGCACGTGCCGTTTTAGCAATCCGTAGCCATTTTTCTTTTGGATGGGCATTTGGGGATGTGATGATTTCAATTACATCTGTATTTTTAAGTGTCGCATGTAAAGGGATAATTCTAGATTGGTTTCGCGCTCCCGAGCAATGGTTTCCAATTTCTGAATGGATTCTATAGGCAAAATCGATAGGAGTCGAACCAATTGGCATTTCTATCATTTGCCCCTCTGGAGTGAAAATATAGATAGAATCTTTTAATAGGTCTCGTTTAAGTTCTGTAATAAATTCTTGGGAATTTGAATCTTTTTTATCCCAATCCTTTAGTCGATTAATAATATTGACTTCGCCCGCTTTTACTTTTTCATTTCTTGATTTTTTTTTGTAGTTCCAGTGGGCAGCAACTCCATGCTCGGCTAGCGTGTGCATCTCTTTTGTCCGTATTTGAACTTCTAAAAGTTTACCATCTTCTGTCATGACAGTGGTATGTAGACTTTGATAAAGGTTGGCTTTAGGCATGGCAATGTAATCTTTAAAACGTCCCTCGATTGGCGGCCAAAGATTGTGTATCATTCCTAAAAGCGAATAGCATTCAATTGTAGATGAACAGATCAGACGAATCCCAAGAAGGTCATACATTTCGTTAAATTGCTTGTTTTGTTTTTTTATCTTCATGTAAATTGAATAAAGATGTTTTGCTCTTGTTTGTATCTCAATTTTGAAGCCAGCTTTTTTTGCCTCTTTTAGAATGATTTTCGAGAGAGAGTGCAAGTAATCCTTTCTTGCATCTTGTTGAATTTGTAAATTTTCGACAATGTGATCATAGACGACAGGGTGCAAATGCTTTAAAGCCAAATCTTCTAGAACAGCTTTTAGCCAAGACATCCCAAGGCGTTCTGCAAGGGGTGCGTAAATATCTAAGCATTCGTTTGCAATGCGCTTTTGTTTATCGGGTGGTAAATAGTGGAGCGTCTGCATGTTGTGATATTTATCTGCTAGTTTAATAATAACAACTCTAATGTCTTCGGACATGGCAAAAAGCGTTTTGCGAATGGTTTCTGAATCTTGTTCTAAGCGGTTTACCGTATTTGCCGAGGCAATTTTTGTCACACCGTCAACAAGACGGGCTACATCGGCTCCAAAGGCACTCGATACTTCTTCGACTGTGGTCTCCGTATCTTCTACAGCGTCATGTAACAGGCCACCAATAATGGTTTGGTAGTCCATATTAAAGTTAATGAGGAGTTCTGCAACCTTTATAGGGTGTATGATATAAGGCTCTCCACTAGCGCGTTTTTGATCTTTATGTAAGTCGCAAGCCCAATGCAGTGCCTCTAAAATTGCTAAAGATTGTTCTCCCGTATATTTTGCACGCGTGAGTTGTTCAAAATCTTTTAACAAAGGATCGTTCATTTTATTTGCCCTATTAGCACTCTTTCAATTCCAGCAAGGTCGCAAACGCGGTAACAATGGATGTATCCAAGGGATTCTAACCACTCTTGCATTGCGTTCATCTGGTCACCAGAGGCCTCAATTAAAAGATACCCCCCTTTATTTAATTTGTCTAGTGCTTGGGCAGCGAGAATCCGAATTAAGTCTAAACCATCTTTTCCTGCTCTTAAAGCAAGATCGGGTTCAATCCAACCTTGTGCAATTTTCTCGTCGGACTCGTTGTTGGTCAGATAGGGAGGGTTGGTCGCAATAAGATCCACTTTAAGCCCCTCTGGCATTGCCTCGAGTAAGGAACCTTGAAAAAAGGTGATAGGCAAATGATAATTTTGCGTGTTTTCTTTTGCTATCGATAAAGCTTTTTGGCAAATATCGGAGGCAAAAAATTGGTATTGTTTAGATAATTTAGCATTCGGGCGGTCGCAAGTTTCATAGACCCCAAGGAGTTCTGCGGCAATCGATAAGATGATGGCTGAGCTGCCTGTGCATAAATCATAAATAGATTTTAAGTTATCTTGTTTAATTATAGAGAGGGCTTCTTCCACTATTATTTCTGTGTCGGGGCGAGGAATAAGGACATCGGGGGTCACTTTTAAAAGACGACCATAGAATTCTTTTTTGCCTAGAATGTAAGCCGATGGTTCACCCTTTTTTCGCCGTTCAACCAAAGAAAAGAATTTTTTTACAATCGCCTCGGAGAGAATTTCGTCTTTCATGGCAAGTAATTTCTCTTTTGGGAAGCCGCTTGCATGACTAAGAAGGATGTAAGATTCAAGTCTTGGTAAATCTAATGAGGCAAGTTGTTCGCTTGCCTGATACATCAACTTGGATACACTATAGTTCATAATAACAACTTATGAATTTTGAAGCGCTTCTTCACTCATGGAGAGTTTTAGGGCATCAAAAACTTCTTCTAAAGTTCCTTCCATGACTTGATCTAATTTATATAAGGTTAAATTGATTCGGTGGTCAGTGAGCCTGTTTTGAGGGAAGTTATAGGTACGAATTCGCTCGGAACGATCTCCAGAACCGACTTGGCTTTTACGTGCAGCTGCTAATTCGGAGGCCTTTTTTTGTTCTTCTAATTCATAAAGACGAGAGCGAAGGACTTTAAGAGCCTTTTGTTTGTTTTTAATTTGAGATTTTTCGTCTTGGCAGATAACAACCATACCTGTAGGAAGGTGGGTGACGCGAACAGCAGAGTCGGTTGTATTTACCGATTGCCCTCCAGGTCCAGAGGATCTAAAAACATCGAATTTAAGGTCATTTTGATTGATAACTAAGTCTGTCTCTTCGGCTTCAGGAAGAACCGCAACTGTAACGGCAGAGGTATGAATTCGTCCACCAGATTCTGTAGCAGGAACACGTTGAACACGGTGAACCCCACTTTCATATTTAAGTGTTTCGTATACGTTAAGACCAGAGACAGAAAAGACAATTTCCTTAAATCCGCCTAGTTCAATTTCGCTACTAGAGAGAATCTCTATTTTCCATTTGCGTTGTTCCGCATAGTAGGAATACATTCGAAAGAGATCTGCGGAAAAGAGCGCCGATTCATCACCGCCCGTTCCAGCGCGAATTTCCATAATAATATTTTTAGAGTCGTTAGGATCTATTGGAACAAGCATGATTTTAAGATCTGCAATTAGTTTTTGCTCTTCTGCTTCTAATTCCGCAAGTTCTTCTTTTGCCATTTCTTTTAAGTCTGGATCACTTTCGGTTTGAATGAGCTCTTTATCGTCTTCTATGCCTTTTAGCACTTTTTTATATTGAGCAAAAGCCTCTGCAAGTTGACCTAAACGAGAGTGTTGTTGCATGAGCTCTTTATATTTTTTCATGTCTTTCATAACGTCTGGGTCTGAAAGTTGTTGTTCAAGCTCTGCAAATTGAGCTACCTTTTGTTCTAATTTAGAAATCATCGTTCCATCCTTAATGATTAAATAATATCATATTTTATTAAGCCTTGCAATGAGGTAGAAAATGGAATAAAATGAACTATGAAAATTCAGATGCAATTATTAAGTCTTTTGATAGTCTTTTTGCTCTTCGCTTGTGTGAGTGCTCCGTTAACCGAGTTTGACGTTAGGAGAGCTAATGAGCCTGTTTTTAACTATTCACTTCTGCGAGAGGGGAATATCAACTTATTTGATAAACTCAAAGAAAACTCGGGTTTAACCTTACTATATGAGGTAAAAGACTATACTTCATCTAGATCTATGGTTGTAACACACAATGACTCTTTTAACAGCAATCATTTATTTATTCTCGACTATAATGGGTCGGGAGATCAATTGCTTACCGTTGCAGGAAAACATAGAGAAGTCCCCATGGGCGCAAAGGCTACAAATTTCGATTGGGAGGCAATAGCGACCTTAGGAGAAGGAAGAGTTGTCGTTGCCGATTGCGGAAACAATTGGCATTTTAGACGAGCCATGCCCCTTTATTTTGTCGATTTACGTTATTTTGGGCTAGATGGCAGCACAGACCATTTTAATTTCTTAACGCGTTTACCAGGATCTCCTATAGAACAAAAGAACGACGATGTAGAGGCAATGTTTTGTCGTAAAGAGGCACTTTATTTTTTTACGAAAGAGGCGGGAGGAACCCGAATGAACCGCCTAGAACTTCCTGATATGGCAAAGCGCTTTTCTTTTAGAGATAAATGGAAAAATCCTATGGTTCCTAGTCGGTTAGCAAAGATTTACCCCATGGAATTTTGTGGAACTTTGCAAACGCAGGGAAATGAATGGCAGTCATTAGTCACATCGGCCGATTACCATAAAGAGAGCAAACAAATGTTATTGCTAACCTACGGGGGAATTGAAATTTACCAAGAAAATGAAAATGCAAGCGAAAAGCCTTTAGTAGAGGCAACGGACTTTTTCCATATAGGAACCATTTCCTTGGCAGAGGGGCAATGGGAAGCCGCATGCTTCCTAAACTCCAAAGAGATCCTTGTCTCTAATGAACAAGGCGTGTATCAAATTTACGGAATTGAACATGAATAAAAAACAACAACAAAAACTCTATGCCACCTATTCTGCACTTGCAATTATAATCCTCGTTTTGCTCGTTTTTGTCTTATATTTATCTTTGCAATGGGTTATAGATAACAGAGAAGAGAGAGCTCAAAAGGCTAAAACCGAATATGAAAACAACCTAAAGCCCGACATTAGCCATCAACCTAAAACAACGCCCAAACCAACACCTATGCCTACGCCCAAACCAGTGCCTAAACCTAAACCAGTGCCCGACATCAACCATCAATTTAAAACTAAAAAAATTTATATCGTACTAGATGATTGTGGGATGTCTGTCGCTCAAATAGAAAAATTCCTAGCCATTCCCATCGATATTACCTATGCCGTTCTTCCATTTTTAAGCGAAAGCACTCAAGTCGCTAATAGGGTGCACGAAGCAGGGCGCGAAGTCATTTTACATCAGCCTATGCAACCCATTGGAAGTCAAGACCCGGGGGAAGGGGCTATCTTTACAACTGACAAAAAAGAGAGTATAATTAATAAGTTAAATGCGTCGTTTGCAAATATACCTCATGCCGTAGGGTTTAATAATCATATGGGGTCTAAGGCAACAGCCAATTACAATGTTATGAATGAGCTCTTAGCTTATACAAAGCAAAAAGGGCTCTTCTTTCTAGATAGCAAAACATCAAAAGATATTGTCGGAGAGGCGATAGCACAAGAAAATAAAGTAAAATATGTACAGAGGAATGCCATGTTTTTAGATAACGAAAAAAATAAAGCAAAAATTATTGAAGCAATCAAAAGTGGTTTAGAAACGGCAGATAATCAAGGTCATGCACTCATGATAGGCCATGCGCTCACAAATGAACTTGCAGAGGCACTCTTGCAACTTTATCCCGAAATATTAGAAGAGGGATATGAGTTTGAGAAACTCTCTAGCTATTTTACGGGAGAATTTGAAGAATGATTGTCTTAGGAATAGAAAGTTCGTGCGATGAATGTTCCGTTGCATTAGTCAAAGATGGGCGCGATATTTTAGCAAATGTCGTTGCAACACAAATCGATTTACATAGACCGTTTAACGGAGTCGTTCCCGAATTAGCTTCGCGAATCCATACCGAGTGGATGACTCCCGTGGTAAACGAGGCTTTCGCACAAGCGGGGGTTAGCCCCTCGGAGGTAGGGTTGGTTGCAGCGGCAAATAGGCCCGGGCTTATGGGCTCGTTGTTAGTTGGTCTTTCTTTTGCAAAAAGTTATGCGTGGGCAAAAGGAATTCCCTTTGTCGGAGTCGATCACGTTCGAGCCCACTTATATGCGGCTCATTTAGATAAAGATATCGAATATCCTTATATCGGGCTCCTCGTATCCGGGGGACATTCTATTATCTGCAAAGTGAGCAGTTTTGAGGATATCGAAATTTTAGGCACAACGATAGACGATGCAGTCGGAGAGGCTTTTGATAAGGTGGCAAAATATTATGAACTAGGCTATCCGGGGGGAGTGGCAATCGATCGTTTAGCGAAAGAGGGCGATGAAAACTTTTTTAACTTCCCAGCTCCAAATCTTTATAAAGGGGAGCACCGATACGATGTAAGCTATTCTGGGTTAAAAAATGCCGTTATTAACCAAATAGAACAATTTAGGGCAAAAGAGGGCGAATATACCAAGGCCGATATTGCCGCATCTTTTCAAAAGCGAGCCGTTAATATTTTATTAAAACGTCTTTTTAAAGCGGTTGCCGATACAGGAATTAATAAAGTAGTTGCTGGAGGTGGGGTAGCAGCAAACTCTCGGTTACGAGCAGAGTTAGCCAATGTCCCAGGTTTAGAAGTTATTTTCCCGCCATTGCGTCTTTGTACCGACAATGGCGCCATGATAGCCGGAATTGGTTATCATTATTATTGCTTACATGGGGCCGATTCCCTTTCTACCACTGCACAGGCTAGGGTCTCGGGCTTTAGGCGAGTTTATCCCTAATTTATCCGCAATTTTCTTCCAAATGGAGTTAAAAAATGAAATCATCTAATAAAATTAAATTGCTCGATTGTACCATTCGCGATGGAGGTCTCATGAACAAGTGGGATTTCTCGCATGAATTAGTTAGAAAGATCTATATTGCTAATATAGAAGCGGGCATCGACATAATGGAAATTGGGTATAAAGCAAATGAATCTATCTTTGACCCAAAAGAATATGGTCCTTGGCGTTTTTGCAAAGAAGAAGATATCAAAAAAGCCCTAGATGGCGTTTACAATCCCGAAAAAATTTCTCTTTCCATGATGCTAGACATCGGAAGAACTTCGCTGCAAGAGATACTCCCTAAAAATCAATCTCATATCGATATTATCCGTGTCGCTTTTTATACTCATCAGACAGACGAAGGCATCGAAATGATTAATGCCTGCATAGAAAAGGGCTATAGTGTTTCAGTTAATTTGATGGCTATTTCTGCCGCATTAGTCGAGGATGTTGTTTCTTCTTTGCATAAGATAGAGGCCAAGACAAAGGCAGATGTTGTCGTTGTTGTCGATTCCTACGGGGCTCTTGATTTAGATCAAATAAAATTTTGGGTCGAACTCTATTCAAAAGTCTGTCCTACAAAAAAAATTGGATATCATGGACATAATAATCAACAACTTGCATTTGCAAATACGCTGCTTGCAGAAAAATATGGTGCCACTGTCTTAGATGCATCTTACTATGGAATCGGACGTGGGGCAGGAAATTGCCCTCTTGAACTATTAGCTCCACATTTTCAAAAAGAGCGAGGGTATAATGTTAGGCCTATCCTTTCCGTGATAGATAGCGATTTTGTCAATCTTCAGCTTGAATATAAGTGGGGTTATCGGGTTCCCTATGCCATAAATGGAATGTTAAATCAACATCCAAGGGCAGGCATGGCTTATGTAAATGACCATAAAGGAAAAAGCTATACCGACTTTTACGATGAATGTTTAAAATAGAGTTAGGGTAGTAATTCTAAAAAGGCTCCATAAATATAGCCATAAGTCCCATCTATTTGAATTTTGTACCAAAAATCATAATCATCGCCCACTTTAGCCCGATTGATGCCCATAGAAAGTAGGGTGACAATGTTCTCTTTTTTCAATTGCGCAATCTGTTTGCTTGATGTGGTCGCCTCTTTTCGTACGCGTAAGAGAGAAGAAGTGACCTTTGCAGAAAGTGGAAAAGTTAGTTTCGAATGGCTCCAACTTGGAATTTCTGTGCGTTCGTATGAAATGGCTTGGTTGTCTCTAATTTGTAATTTTTCAATTGCGGATAGGGAGGATGTTTTTGCCCCTTTTAGTTTAAGATATCTGAATTTATCATTAGAATTAGGATAGAGCAGTGCCGTTTCATAAGTTAAAATTTTTGTAAGACCCTTTTTCTGGATTTGATAGGCCTCTTCGCAGGAAGTAATAGAAATTTCATTATTTGAAAGCTCCTCTTTGTAAAGTTTTCCTTGTAAGATAAGAGCCATCTGACTAAATTCTTTTTCATTTGCTACAAATTCCCAATCAATCTTTTTGAATGAAATCTTGTTGACAATTAATTTTGTAATTAAGTTATTAGTAATTGATGAAAGAGGCACAATAAAGTGTCCATTTTTATGATAAGCAGATAATTGATAAAATAAATGGATTTCATTTAATGATGGCAAATAGGTGGGAATAAATCGAATTCCTGTAAGTTGATTTGTGTCGTTGTAATAATGATAGATAAGCGATTCGCTATTAACATATCCTTTCCCAAATTTAGTATTTATATGGTAGTAAGCGTAATATTTTTGACTTTTTAGATCTTGTCCGATGCGGGGAACTGGGTTTAAAATTTCTGCCCTAGTTCCGGCTAGAATTTGGGTAGAAGATTGCTGTTTTAAGCTGTTGTCTAATAGAAAAGTATTGACTTGGATGACGGCGTTTTTTTCCTCACTCATTGCATGAGATGAAATGAAATTTGGCTTAATAGCTGGTTGCTCGGAATAGAGAGCCATTGTTAATGTAAAACAAGTAATAAAAACGAAAAAATATTTATTCATAAATAATTATAACCCGCTTTTTCCGTTTTGTGGAGTCCATTTAGACAAAAAAAGGGTATTTACTCATGAAAAGAGGTTAGTCAAAAAAAATGAGTATTTACTCATAAAAAAAGTTTGACAAAATAATAAAACGGGTTTATTATATAGATTATGGAGGAATATATGAAATTAAATTGTTTATTTTATGTGCTTTTACTATTTGTAGCATTTTTCCCATTAGGGTGTCTGCAAATTGAAGAAGCCGATATGCTTGGAGTTTGGGCAAGACCCATTTACGAAGATCCAAGAGAATGGGAGTATTTCTATTTCTCGGAAGTAGAAGGCAAAACTTACTGCGAAACAGGAAAATATACGACAAATCCCAATCTAGGCGAAGGTGCGAATCGTAAGCGCGATGATGATAGCTTCGAATGTGTGATCGAACCAATGAACGATCCAATAAGTGGTCAAACTTGGTATATTCAAGAAATCCTACCAGAAGCTAGCGAAGGGGCGGCGAAAAGCTACCCTTTTATGGTTTTTCAAAAAACACTTCCAGAAGGACAAGAAGGCGAAGGGATTGACCCTTTAACCTATAGGATTATGCGTGTTGCGAATCTTACTGTCAACCAAACTACAGAATATCAATTTAAAGGTATAAATTTTGAGGCATTAAGTTCAACTCAATCAGGAGGAATTCAATGAAAAAATTAACAAAATTATTTTATTTAATAGCAATAGTTTCTTTATTTGCAGTAACTGCCTGTTCTGTAAATACATTTTCTAACAGTTCAAGTTATGGAACAGGATTAGATTCTGTTTTATATAATCCAGAAAGTGGGATAGCTCCACCATCAAGTTCTATCTATGTATTAACAGCAGAGAATGTCGCAACCGTAAAGTGGGAACCTGTTAATGGTGCCCATAGTTACGCCATTTACCGATGTGACGACGAAACAACTTTCTCAAGTGATACAGCTGTGTGGACAAGAATTGGCGAATCAAATCTTTTTGCAGATAGCGAATTTTCTTTTGCAGATGCAATCGATCTCGAAAGCTTAGGAATCAATTCTACTGTCGTTGCATACAAAGTGGCATCCATCGACCAAAATGGAAAAGAAGGGGTTAAGTCGCCCTATGTTGTAGCAAGCCTAAAAGTGGGTACTAGTGATTATTCAATCGTAGTAAGCAATTTTACTGCCACACAAGGAACGGCTGGAAAATATATCCAATTAGCATGGAACGCAAATGCAAGTGACAATACAGATTTAAAAAATTATAAAATTTATCGAGCTCCCGAGCGAAATCAAGGAGAGAAAATTTTAGTAGAAACGATCATTGCTAATCTAGCCGATAACGAATATTCTTACGATGACTTTTATTCAGATCCTGTCGATCCAGGTATTCTTTACCGATATTGGATCGTTGGATTTAGCGAAACTGGTTACCAAAGTAATTTCGGCACTGTTTCGGGTGTAGACTATGCAACAGGTTATA